>NZ_VYKE01000229.1:0-5502 GCF_032424515.1 Pseudomonas sp. JV245A | reverse complement strand
GCGCAGCGGCCTGACCCCCGAACACGGCGAGGTGCTGGTCACCGGTGCCAGCGGCGGGGTCGGCAGTTTTGCCATCAGCCTGCTGTCGCGCCTGGGCTACTCGGTGATCGCCGCCACCGGGCGTCCGGAGGAGGCTGACTACCTCAAGGCGCTGGGCGCCAGCCGCATCATCGAGCGCGCCGAGCTGTCCCAGCCGGGGCGTCCGCTGGCCAAGGAACGCTGGGCGGCGGCCATCGACTCGGTGGGCAGCCATACGCTGGCCAACGTCTGTGCCGGCACCGCCGCCGATGGCCTGGTGGCCGCCTGCGGGTTGGCCCAGGGCATGGATTTCCCGGCCTCGGTGGCGCCCTTCATCCTGCGTGGGGTGAGCCTCTTGGGGATCAACAGCGTGACCCGTCCCTATCACGAGCGGGTGCATGCCTGGGAACGCCTGGCCGCCGAGGTGGACCAGCAGCACCTGCAGCGGATCACCCGCGAAGTGGGCCTGGAAGAGGCCCTGACCGTCGCCCACGAGTTGCTTGAAGGCAAGGTTCGCGGGCGGGTGGTGGTCGACGTCAACCACTGATATAAACCCCGGGCCGCGCTGTCGGAACGCCGTGCGCGGCCTGGGTTGTTGCATGTTTCAGGTCCGACGCGAGCCCCGTGCCACGGGGCTTCTTCGCGGCCCTTCGTCCTCTTGATCCGAGGTTGCCTGTTTCATGTCCATTTCCCCTCAGCGCCCCCTCTGGCAGGTGTACCTGGTCTTCCTGCTGCCCATGGTGCTGTCGAATTTCCTGCAGTCGTTTTCCGGCACCCTCAACGGTATCTACATTGGCCAGTTGCTGGGCACCCAGGCGTTGGCGGCGGTGTCGGGGATGTTCCCCATCGTGTTCTTCTTCATTGCCCTGGTGATCGGCCTGGGGGCCGGTGCCTCTGTGCTGATCGGCCAGGCCTGGGGTGCCCGGGAGCTGGATGCGGTGAAGTCGGTGGCCGGCAGTACCCTGATGCTGGGGGCCTTGATCGGCCTGCTGGGGGCGGTGCTGGGCATGCTGTTCGCCCGCCCGGCCCTGCAGGGCCTGGGCACACCGGCGGATGTACTGGACGACGCAGTGGGCTATGCCCGGGTGATGATGCTGATCATGCCGCTGCTGCTGGTGTTCGTGCTCTACACCCAGTTGCTGCGGGGTGTCAGCGATACCCTGTCGCCCCTGCTGGCCTTGATGGTCTCGACCCTGGCGGGGCTGCTGCTGACCCCGGCGTTGATCCGTGGCTGGCTGGGCCTGCCGCCCATGGGTATCCAGAGTGCGGCCTTCGCCGGGCTGGCGGGAAATATCCTGGCCATGGGGTTTCTGGTCTGGCGCCTGAGTGGCCGCGACCACCCCCTGGCCCCGGACCGGGCGCTGTTCGCGGCGCTGCGGCTGAACCGGGCGATACTCGGCAAGGTGCTGCGCATCGGCCTGCCCACCGGGGTGCAGATGGTGGTCATCTCGCTTTCCGAACTGGTGATCCTGGCCCTGGTCAACCGCCACGGTTCCCAGGCCACGGCGGCCTATGGCGCGGTGACCCAGATCGTCAACTACGTGCAGTTCCCGGCGCTGTCGATCGCTATCACCGCCTCGATCCTCGGCGCCCAGGCCATCGGCGCCGGGCGCCTGGAGCGCATCACCCCGATCCTGCGTACCGGGCTTGCGATCAACCTGTGCCTCACCGGCGCCCTGGTGCTGCTCGGCTACCTGATTTCCCACTGGCTGCTGGGCCTGTTCATCATCGACCCGGCAGCCCTGGTGCAGGCCCAGCACCTGCTGCACATCATGCTCTGGAGCATCCTGGTGTTCGGTTTCCAGGCGGTGGTCGGCGGCATCATGCGCGCCAGCGGCACGGTGCTGGTGCCGGTGGCGATCTCGATCTTCTGCATCCTCGGGGTGCAGGTGCCGGCGGCCTATGTGCTGGACGCACATTTCGGCCTGCAAGGGGTGTGGATGGCGTTCCCGGTGGCCTACCTGACCATGCTGGTGCTGCAGGTCTGCTACTTCAAGCTGGTGTGGCGCCACAAGGAGATCCAGCGCCTGATCTGAGGCCCGCGCTCAAGCGCCGCCGGCCAGTGGCTGCCGGGGCGGGCGCAGGTCGCGAACCACCAGGTACAGCAAGGGCCCGATGGAGACGAAGACCGCCGTCAGCAGCAGATAGGGCAGCACCGAACGCCAGGAGCGCCCACGGGCGCGGGCGTCTCCCAGCATCCACGCAGCCGCCAGCAGCGCCATCAGGTACAGGTCGATCACCACTTGTGCGGTGTCCGGGCGCGACAGCAGTTGCAGGCCGAATTGCAGCAGCGACTGTTCGGCCTGGAACAGGCAGTACAGGGTGTAGGCACTGAAGCCCAGTAGAGCCAGCAGGGCGGGGTAAGGGTGGCGCATGGCGCAGTCCTCGATCAGGGATGGGCAGGGTGTACGGCGCGGCGGTTGCGGGTGGCCAGGCCCAGCAGCAGATACAGCAGGCCGGCTGCGCCACAGCCAAAGATCAGGCTTTGCGACAGCAGGGAGTCGAACAGGTACAGCGGGTCGTCGCGCAGGCGTTGATGCAATCCGGCATGCAGCAGGGCGAGCGCCGCCAGCCACTGGCGGGCAAGCTCGCGCACGCGACGGCGCCGATGGCCGCACAGCTGGACCAGCCCGGCACACAGGGGGACGTGCAGGGCAATGAACAGGTGCTGCCCGAGCATGGGGTCGAGGTCGCGCAGGCCATACAGCAGGCGCCATTCACGCTGCGCCACGGCATCCAGCTCATGGCCGGCGAACAGCCCGATGCAGAGTCGCCAGAGTGTGTTTTTCACGGTGAAAATCCTTGAACAAGCGGGAGCGAACAGGCTAAGTGGCAAGCCTGTTGTCACTCAATGACCCCCCAGGTCATAGACAGCGGGGCGCTTCAGGCTGTCAGCTGGGGCGGTGCGACTTTCACTTTCAAGGATTGAACAGCGATGACTTCCAACCAGCAGGCTCCCGGCGCAGGCCGGGTGATCCGCGTGGCCGGGCCCGATGATGTGCCGGCCATGCTCGAGTGCGACACCTATGCCCAGGCCCACGCCAGCCGGGGCGATGCCGTACGCGTGGCGGTGGGCCGTGGCCAGGGTTGGGTGGAGGTGGCGGCCGGCCGGGTCGTCGGCTACCTGCTGCTGAACCATGACTTCTTCGACCATGGCTTCGTGTCCCTGGTGGTGGTGGCTCCGGGGCAGCAACGCCAGGGCGTGGCCCGGCGCTTGCTCGACGCCGCCGAGCAGGCCTGTCGCACGCCCCGGCTGTTCATCTCCACCAACCAGTCGAACCTGGCGGCCCGGGGCCTGATTGCCAAGGCCGGTTTCCAGCCCAGTGGGGTGATCGAGAACCTCGACGGGCAGGACCCCGAACTGATCTTCTGCAAGCGTGTGGGCTGAGCCGGGATGCCTGTGCCCGACAGCGGTCGCGCCGCCATGCCCTGCACCCTTGAAGCTCCCCGCGCCGGGCCCTTGCCGGTGGGCGCACAGTTGCGCCAGTTACGGCGCCAGGCGCGCTTGAGCCAGTTGGACCTGGCGTTGCAGGCGGGGATTTCCCAGCGCCACCTGAGCTGCGTCGAGACCGGC
Organism: Pseudomonas sp. JV245A; assembly: GCF_032424515.1. Classification (NCBI taxonomy): domain Bacteria; kingdom Pseudomonadati; phylum Pseudomonadota; class Gammaproteobacteria; order Pseudomonadales; family Pseudomonadaceae; genus Pseudomonas; species Pseudomonas sp. JV245A. The sequence goes on along the minus strand of NZ_VYKE01000229.1, from coordinate 1,910 downwards.
CGCGCCCAGCCCAGCCCGGCCTTGCTGGATGCGCTGCTGACCACCCTGGACACCCCCTTGCCCCAGCGCAACCGGGTGTTCCTCGCCGCGGGCTATGCGCCGCGCTACGCCGCCTTGCCCCTGGCCGACCCCGGCCTGGCGCCGGTGCGCGCAGCGCTGATGCACCTGCTCAAGGCCAACAACCCGGCGCCAGCCATCGTCATCGACAGTGGCTGGCAAGTGCTGGCGGCCAATCAGGCTACCGCGGCGCTGTTCCAACTGCTGGGGTTGTCGCAACACGCCATGGAACAGGGCTTCAACCTGTTGACGGCCCTGCTGGAGCCCGGTGGTTTCGGTGACTGCCTGATCAATGCCGAGGAGGTGCGCCAGGTGGCCTGGCAGCGGGCCTCCCGAGAGGCCATGGGCGACCCCGGCTTGGCGGCGCTGCTGGCCGGCCTGCCGTTCCCCGGAGAGTCGCCGGCGACCCCGAGCCCGGCCGAGCCGTTGCTGCTGACCCGGGTGCGCGGGCCCGGGGGCGAGCTGCGTTTTCTGTCCACCTTCACCACCTTCGGCATGCCCCAGGACATCACCGTGGCGTCGCTGCGCATCGAACACCTGATTCCCGCTGACGAGCCGACCTGGCAGGCCCTGACCCTGGCTTGCGAACGCCTGGGCGAACTCGAACCGGGTTAGATCGCCAGGGCCCGGGCCGGCAGCCCCTGGGCGCTCGCCAGCGCCGGCAGTGCCCCGGCCAGCACCATGCGGGTCAGGGTGGCCGCGACGCTCTGGAAGTCCCTGCTGGAGGGCTGGGCTACGCCGCTCATCAGGGCGATCTGCCAGCCCAGGGTGGGGTAGGTCTGGGTCGCCGCTCCTATGAACAGCAGCAGGTGCTCCGGGGCAATGGCGCGGATCAGGCCACGTTCGGCCCAATTGCGCAGGCAAGCGATTTCACTGCGGTTCTGCGCCTCCAGGCTTTCACGCCAGGCCTCTGGCAACTGCTGCGCGCCGTGCAGCAACTCGCTGCAGAGAATCTTCGAACGCAGGGGGAAATCCTCGACGATCTGCATCCGCGCCTCGATGTAGGCCTGCAACGCCTGCGCCGGATCGGCCTCCGGGCGCAGCAGCCGCGACGCCTGGTGCAAGGGTTCCAGCAGGGGCTGCAGGACTTCGGCGTAGAGGTTTTCCTTGGTGTGGAAGTAGTAGTACAGGTTGGCCTTGGGCACCCCGGCGCGCAGCGCGATATCCAGGGTCTGGCAGGCACTGAAGCCCTTGGCGGCGAACTCGTTGCGGGCGGCATCGAGGATCAGTTGCCGATGCCGCAGGCGCGAGCGGCGTTCCTGGCGGGCTGGCGCTGGCACCCGGGGCGCTGCCGAGTCGGCCTCAAGCGCCTGCGGGGTCAGGCAAAACGGGGTGGATGAGGGGCAGTGCATGGGCAAATCTCGGGGGTGTGAAATCGCAATATACAAAAGTATATAGCGAAACACCTGCCTCAGGCGTCGGCGCTGCTGTCTCGGCTGTTTCATAGAGGGGCGAACAGAGGAGGCAAGGCCGGAACGGTGCGCCGTTCCGGCTGGCGGCAGGCTCAGGCGCGGCGCTTGCGCAGCCAGCGTCGGGCCAGGTAGCCGTAGACCCAGAGGTTGATCAGCAGCACCAGGCTGCCCAGCCACAGCTGAATGCCCGGGGTCAGCCCGCCGGGGTAGATCAGCGGGATCAGGTAATGCTCGATGAAGCCGGCGCCGTAGCCGTCCTGGCCGGCGGCGTGGCGCAGCAGGTTTTCCCAGCGGGTCAGCGGGCACTCCAGGTGCAGCACTTCCACTGCCACGCCCCAGGCCGCGGCGGGCAGGTGCAGCAGCATCAGCCGCGGGTGGCGCAGCACCAGCAGGCCGCCCAGCAGCACGAAGACGATAAAGGACAGGTGAAACAGCACCAGG
>NZ_VYKE01000228.1:0-5564 GCF_032424515.1 Pseudomonas sp. JV245A | reverse complement strand
CGGCGCTCGACACGCACCAAGAGCGCGACCCCGACCACGCTGGCCACCAGCAGGCCCAGGTTCAACGGCGCCAGCAAGTTGTGCCCCAGGGTCAGGGCCAGGGCATAGGCGCCCAGGCTCAAGGCCAGCAGCAGGCTGCCCGGCACATCGAAGGCACTGGCCGACGCCACAGGCCGGTCCGGCGGCAGGCAACGCCAGGCCAGTAACAGCGCCACCAACCCCAGGGGCACATTGACCAGGAACATCCAGCGCCAGCCGACGCTGGCCAGTATCAGGCCGCCGAGGGCCGGGCCCAGGGTGGTGCCCAGGGCCGACATACTGCCCAGCCAGCCCATCGCGGCCCCGGTGCGGGCCTTGGGCAGCGCGTCACCCACCAGGGCCATGCTCAGGGCCAGCATTACCGCCGCCCCCAGGCCTTGCAGCGTGCGGGCCGCCAGCAGCCAGCCCAGGCCAGGGGCCAGGCCGCAGCACAGCGAGGCCAAGGTGAACAGGGCTATCCCCGCCAGCAGCGCCCGGCGCCGGCCCCACTGGTCCCCCAGGCGCCCGGCGCTGGCGATCAGGGTGGTAATGGCCAGCAGGTAGGCCAGGACAATCCATTGCACCTGCTGGAACGACGCCTCAAGGGTCTGGGCCAGGCTCGGCAGCGCGGCATTGGCGATGCTGGTGTCCAGGGACGGCATCAGCATCGCCAGCGACAGGCTGGCCAGGGCCCAGCGCGCACGGGGCGCCAGGGCTTCCTGGGGGGCGGCTTGGGACTCGGGAATGGGCATCGCACAGGCTCCGGCAAGGTGATGCCCGCCAGCCTAGGGCCAGCCGTGACCAGGCGGAAGGCGCAGCCTTTGCAGTTAATTGATGCATTCAACGCCATGCCAGCTGCCTGCGTGCTACATTGCGCCGATGTCGACTCCCGATCTGAACCTGCTGCTGACCCTGGACGTACTGCTGGCCGAAGGCAGCGTGGCGCGGGCTGCCCAGCGCCTGCATCTGAGCCCCTCGGCCATGAGCCGGGCGCTGGCCCGCCTGCGCCAGGCCACCGGCGACCCGCTGCTGGTGCGCGCCGGGCGCGGCCTGGTACCCACCCCTCGGGCCCTGGAGCTGCGCCAGCGCATCGGCCAACTGGTGGCAGACGCCCAGGCCGCCCTGCGCCCGGCCGAGCAGATCGACCTTGGCCGCCTGCAGCGCACCTTCACCCTGCGCAGCCGTGATGGTTTCGTCGAGAATTTCGGCCCGGCGCTGGTCAGTCGACTGCGGGCTGAAGCGCCCGGGGTGCGGGTGCACTTCGTACCCAAGCTGGACCGCGACAGCCAGCCCCTGCGCGATGCCAGCGTCGACCTGGAAACCGCGGTGATCGACGCCGACACCAGCCCCGAGTTGCGCACCCGGGCGCTGTTTCGCGATCGCTTTATCGGCGTGGTCCGCGCCGGCCACCCCTTGAGCCGGGGGCCGGTAAGCCTGGATGCCTACGTGGCTGGCGAACATATCCTCGCCGCCCACCAGGGCCATGCTCATGGGCGCATGGACGAGGCCCTGAAAGCCCTGTGCCTGGAACGGCAGATCGTCACCCTGGTCAGCGGTTTTTCCGCCGCCCTGGCCCTGGCCCGGGGTTCGGACCTGATCGCCATGGTGCCCGAGCGCCACACCAGCAACCTGCGGCACGGCCTGCACGGTTTCAGCCTCCCGGTGCCCCTGCCGGAGATGACCATCTCCCTGCTCTGGCACCCGCGCATGGAGGCCGACCCGGCCCATCGCTGGTTGCGCCAGGTGGTGCATGAGCTGTGCAGCCAGAGCGCCCTCCCCGACCATCAGCCCGGCTGATCCATAACTTCATTAGCGAGATCCTGCATGTCTTCCAGCTCCCTGCGCCTGCTCTCCCTGAATCACCTGCCCGCTGCCGCCGCGTTGCTCTGGGGACTGTCCCTGGCAATCGTCCGGGCCTGGCAACCGATAGATTATTTCTGGGAGAACTTCGCCGCCTACTGGCTGCCCCAGGGGCTGATTCTCGGCCTGCTGCTGTGCACCCGGCCCACGCCGGCGCTGTTCACCGGGGTGGCCCTGGCCCTGGCCGCGCACCTGCAACTGTTCTGCCTGTGGATCAGTTCCCCGGAAGGCGCCTTGGGCTGGCTGTTCTATCTGTTCGACTTTCCCGGCGCGCTGATCGGCGCCGCCATCGCCCGCTTCCTGGCCACGCGCGTGGCTCCCGGCAAGCCGTTGATCAATGGCCTGCTGGGGCTCGGCTGGGTGTCGTTGGGGCTGTTGCTGAACTTCAAGCTGATGATGTACAGCCAGATCTGATACGGGCCGGCGAATGCGGCCCGGGGGGACTGAAACCCGCCCGGGCCACCGACGGCCCGGGCAGACAATGCCTCAGTGGTGGCCCTGGCTGAGGTTCGACAAGCGCCCGGACAGGGCCTGCATGGCCTCGCTGACCTTGTCCAGGGCCTGGGCGTCCCGGGCGTTGTCCTCGCTGATGCCGTGGATGCGCACCGCCAGTTCGTTGATCTCCTGGGTCACGTGGCTCTGCTGCTGGGCCGCCACGGCAATCTGCTGCGCCCGCTGGGAAATATCGTCGAAGCTGGTCACCGTGCTGGACAGCGCATCCGATGCACCGGACGCCTCGCCCACCGCCTGGCGGGTTCGTGTTTCGCCGGCCTGGATCGCCTGCACCGCCTGACGCGAGGCCTGCTGCAAGTCGTTGATCATGCCGCTGATCTCGTTGGCCGAGGTCTGGGTGCGGCCGGCCAGGGTCCGCACTTCGTCCGCCACCACGGCAAAGCCCCGGCCCTGCTCCCCGGCCCGGGCCGCTTCGATGGCGGCGTTCAGCGCCAGCAGGTTGGTCTGCTCGGAGATCGCCTTGATCACATCCAGCACCGCGCCGACCTGCTGGCTGTCCTGCTCCAGGCGCTGGATCACTGCCGCCGCCTCGGCCATTTCCGCGGACAACTGCTGGATCGACTGGCTGTTGGCATCGACCTTGTGCTGGCCCTCCTGCACCACCACCAGGGACTGGCGCGCGGTGTCGGCGCAGTTGTTGGTGTTCTGCGCCACTTCCAGGGCACTGGAGGACATCTCGGTGATGGCCGTGGCCAACTGGGTGTTCTCCTGGCGCTGCTGCTCGGCACGCTGGGCCAGGGTGCTGCTGAGTTGACCCAGGCGCGCGGCTTCGTTCTGCAACTGCCGGGCTTCGCTGGCGATCTTCTGCAGCATTTGCCGCAACTGCCCGGCATAGCGGTTCACCGCGGCGCGCAAGGCGCCGATCTCGTCGGCCCGGGCGACGTGCAGCTCGGCGTTGTCGCTGGCCTGGCCACTGCCCAGGGCATCGATCTGCCGGGTGGTTTCTTCCAGCTGGGCAATCAGCTTGTGCCCGGCCAGCCAGGCAAAGAACAGCAGCAGCGCCAGCAACGGCAGGAGGAACAGCAAGATCTCGGTGGTCATGGCCCGGGCCAGGCCGGTGACCTTCTGCTCCGGGGTCACCAGGCCGATGGTCCAGCCGCTGCCGGGCATGCTGAACAAGCTGACCCGCGCCGCTTCCTGCAAGCGCCCGTCCTCGTCCAGGTCCAGGCTGCGCACCTGCCCGGTCGGTGCCGGCTTGGCCAGGGCCTCGGCCACCGGAAGCAACCAGGGTTGCTGCTTGCTCAGGGCGTCGAAGCTGAGCATCTGGCCCCCGCCGCCGGCCTGGGCATCAGGGAAATACAGCACGTTGCCGGCCTGGTCCAGGGCGAAGGCATAGCCACCGGTGACCGCCCCCTGCTCCTTGAGGAAGCGCGCCAGGTCGTCCAGGCGCAGGTCGATGGTGGCGACCCCGGCAAAGGCGCCGTCCTGGCGATAGGGCACGCTGCAGGTGGTCATCGGCACCTGGGTCACCGGGTCCTGGTAGGCCTCGGACCACAGGCAACGGCCCGGCGCGCTGTTGCGGGCGCCGGTATACCAGGCTTCATGGTGATAACCGGCGCTGCCGGCGGCGTTGTAGTCATCTGAGAATGCCAGGGGCCCGGCATCGCTGCGGGCCCAGAAGAAACTGCGGCGCTCCACGCCGGGGGTGAAGGCATTGGGTTCTGGCCAGATGCCGCCCCCGGCGATCGCCTTGTCGCCTTCATGGTCGATCACCTTGGGCAGGGTAGCCATGACCAGCGCCTGCTCCTTGGGCAGCCCTTCCAGCAGGTGGGCCATGCTCGCGGTCACCCCTTCGATGCCCGCCAACTGCAACGCCAGCTGGCGAACGATGGCGCTGCCGGTCTGCTCGATCAGTGCCGAGCTTGCCTCCACCACTTTGGGCTGCCCCCGTAAGGTCATCACGGCAAATACCGCCAACGCCGTGAACAGCAACAGCAACACACTGCCGAGGGTCAAACGATGAGACAGACGAACCGGTAGCAAGGCCATGACGAACTCCATATCAATAGGCATTCAGAGCTTATCGACCGGATGCCTGCTTCCCTTGAACAAAGAGTGATGCCGTTCACTTTTTTTGTCAGCGCAACAGGCGGGAGTACACCTGGAGAGGGGCGACTCAGGCAGGGCCCTCGGTAGCCGGGGCCCTGCCATCCTCGAAACAAGACCCCGGGCTACGGGCAGCCCGGGCCAGGCACGAGAAGCGCTACACAACTGGCGGCGCTGGCGCCTTCAGTCCTGCTTGGCGCCCATGTACAGCTCGAAGTTCTCGATGTAGTCCGTGAGGTTCTCTTCCATCATCAGGCGGAACTCCTCGACGAAATAATCCACCGCCTGCTGTTTGGCCGCCGCCAGCTCCTGGGCATTGCGGCACCCGCAGGCGCTGACCCAGGCGCTGAAGCGGGAGTTGGCGTACATCAGCGACGCGCTGGCCTTGCCCCGGCTGCTGTCGGCGATATGGGAGTTGGCCAGCTCGATAACGGCGTCGGCGCGGTTGTAGAAATCCTGGTCGGTGTCATTGGCCACGGGGCGTTCCTCTGGCGGAGTGGGGAAAATAAAGCGCCGGAGTATAAGAGTTTTGTCCTCCTGCACCGACTACTTTCATCCCCAGGCCGCACAAGCCGGGCTGCCGGCGAAGCGGCCCATGAGCCTTGCGCCAGGCTGGCAGCCGCTTTCGCTGGCAAGCCAGCGCCTACAGATGGGTGGGCGCCGGCAAGGCTCGCAGCTGTTCGGCCAGCAGGGCTTCACTCTTGCCCTGGGACAGCACCACGCTGTTATTGGCCGCTTGCAGCGCCTGTTGCAGATGGTGCTCGCCCCGCTGCCGGTCGCCTTCAAGAATGGCTTGCAAGGCCAGGCAGCGCGGTCGCAGCCAGGGTGCGTTCCAATCCACTTCGGCGCTCATCGGCGTGTTGTTCAGGGGCGCGGCGTCACGCTGCTGCAAAGCGCGGCAGAACGCCAACTCGCCCCTCAGTAACTCGATCAGGCCACTCATGCCGTTCAGTTGCGCCGACCGGGCCGCCAGCAATTGATCCAGTTCCTGCTCCATCTGCACCGCGGCCGGCCAGTCGCCCTGGTCCTGCAGGGCATTGAGGCGGCAGCCGAATGCGACCAGGGGCCCGGGCATGGGGCCTTCGGCCAGGCGCTGAAGATCGTCCACCGGCAATTGTGCGCTGGGC
>NZ_VYKE01000227.1:0-5572 GCF_032424515.1 Pseudomonas sp. JV245A | reverse complement strand
CTGCGCTTGTCGTGCATTTCCTGCAACGCGCCCCGCATCCGTTGCAGGTCGGCGGCGTCGCGGCGCTGGGCGGCGATCGACGCGGCCTGGGTTTCGATCCACAAACGCATCTCGAACATCTGCGCCAGGTCCGGCAGGCGGCCATCGCCCTGGGGGAAACGGAACACGGTGCCGGCGGGGGTCTTGGAAATGTACGAACCCAGGCCACGCCGGGCGATCAGTACGCCGTCGGCCTTGAGCTGGGCGATGGCCTCGCGAATCACCGAGCGGCTGACGTTCAACTGCTCGGCCAGTTGCTGCTCGGTCGGCAGGCGCGATTCGGGGGCCAGGCGGCCGGAGTCGATCTCGGTGCGGATCGCATTGACCACGCGCACAACGAGAGAGTCGGGTCGCTGGAGTTCAAGCATGGGTGGGTAAAACCTTGGTAGTCAGGTTGTCAGACAATAGCCGTTGGGAATTTTCGCTGTCAAGAAAAACCCACGCCAGGCAGGCGTAGGCGGGGGCCACAAACCCGCACTCAGGCCGTAAGGGGGCAACTGAAAATCAGGTCGTCGAAGTCTTCGCCACCCATGCGGAAGGCCCCTTCGTCACGTTGCTGGAAGACGAAACCGCATCGCTGCAGAACCTGGCAGGACGCAGCATTGCCATCGGTGACCGTGGCCACCAGGCGCTTGATCCCCAGGCTGTGGCGGGCGTATTGCATCAGCGTGCGCAGGGATTCCGTGGCCAGGCCCTTGCCTTGATGACCGGGGGCCAGCAGGTAGCCGACCTCGGCTTCGGCGCTGGGCCGGTCGCTGACTCGCAGGCCGGTGAAGCCCAGCTCCTCGCCGCTGTGGCGATCGCGGATCACCAGGCACAGCCAGTGGTCGCAATCCATGTCCCAATGGGGCAGGCGCGAGGTGAAACGCTCCTCGATCTGCATCCGGGAGAGCGGATCGCAGACATAGCGCAGGTTTTCCGGGTCGCTGTGCAGGGCCAGGAACAGCTCCCAGTCATGGGCGTTCAGGGGGCGCAGGTTAAGGCGAGGGGTGTGCAGTTCCAGCATGGGGGGCTCCCGATCCGTGGGCAGGAAAGATTTTGGGCACTTTACAGGAGAAAAGTCTGACCGCTGCGCTGCTTATTTCGCATAAGATCCCGGGCCTGGGTTTTCAGGGATAGGGCAGGTAAGCGTGAACTGGGACGATTTGCGGTTTTTCATTGCCGTCGCCAATGCCAGCAACATCACCGACGCCGGGCAGGCGCTAAAGGTGTCGGCCTCGACGGTCTCGCGCAAGATCCTGGTGCTGGAGCAGGCCTTGAGCAGCGTGCTGTTCCTCAAGACCACCCAGGGCTATTTCCTCACCGAAGCCGGCCAGGCCCTGCTGCCCATGGCCCTGGAGATCGAGGAGCGCTTGCGCCTGATGGAACGTCAGTTGTCCCGGCCAGGCGCGCGCATGGCCGGGGTGGTGCGCATCGAATGCCCGGAGTTGATGGGCAGCCACCTGATCATTCCCGCACTGGCGCAGTTTCGCTTGCAGCACCCGCAGATCAGCTTCGATTTCGTCAATGCGGCGCGCTCTGTCAAGCTCACCCAGAGCCACAGCGACCTGCTGCTGCGCCTGCAACGGCCGGAAGCCGGCAACTTCACCCTGCGCCGGGTCGGCGAGTTGACCCAGGCGCTGTTCTGTTCCCCAGGTTATGCCGCGGCCCATGGCTGCCCCGAGAAGCCTTCGGAGCTGCGCCAGCATTCGCTGATCGGCTGGAACCAGACCCTGGCCCACATGCCCCTGGCCCGCTGGCTGGACCAGCTCAGCGGTGATCAGCCGTTGTGGATGCGCACCGGCAACCTGGAGGCGCAGCTCAAGGCGGTGCAGGCGGGCCTGGGGATTGCCGCCTTGCCGGCCTATATCGCAGAACCCCTGGGCCTGCACCGGGTGTTGCCCCAGGCTCCGGCTCACCGCGCGGATATCTGGCTGCTGCGCAACCTGGCGACCCAGGGCCAGGAGCGGGTCGAGCGGGTGGCGGAATTTCTCTGCGATCTGCTGGCGCGCCAGGGCTTGCAGGGTGAGGGCAAGGCCGGCTGACGCGCTAGGCGCCACGCAGCAATAGCCACCCGGCCACCGCCATCAGCAGCAAGCCGAACAGCGCATTCTGCGCCAGCAGCAGGCGCGGGCGGTCGCGCATCAGCCGCTGCAGGCTTGAGCCCAGGCTGGCCCACAGCAGGTGGCCGAACAGGTTCACCGCGATCAGCGCGGCGCTGAGCGCCAGCACCACGGCAGTGCCCGCATCGGCGCCCGGGCTGAAGGTGGAGAACATGACCAGCAGCATCACCAGACCCTGCACGTTGCCCAGTTGCAGCATCACGCCATCACGAAACTGCAGGGCTTCACTCTGCTCGCCAGGCTTGCGCAATGGCCGCAGCAGCAGGCGCAGGCCCAGCCAGAAAATGTACAGGCTGCCCGCTACCCGCAGGCCCCAGAGCAACCCTGGATACGCCGCCAGGCTGTGATACAGCCCCAGCCCCACCAGTAGCGCCAGGAGCAGGTAGGTCAGGTCCAGCCCGCAGATGAAGCGCAGGGAACGCCGCACGCCGCTGCGGGCGCCGGAGCTGGCCACCATCAGGTTGCCGGGGCCGGCGCTCAGGGCCATGGGCAGCATGGTGGACAGCCACAGCGGCCAGTTGATGTCGTGGATCGGGGGCACGGGCGGCTCCTGGAAGGCAGTGCGGATTGCACTGGCGCCAGCTTAAGGCGCCGCCACGCGTGGGGTTAGGGGCAGGAATGGAAAGCGGTTTTGCATCGCTCCAGTCCTTGCCGGGCGGGCGCCTCAAGCTTCGGCCGAACCCTGCAGCGCAGCCTGTAGCCACTGCGAGAAACTGCGGGTCAGCGGGCTGCATTCACTGTCGCGGTGAATCAGCCAGGCCCAGGTCGGGCCGCGCACGCTCTGTTCGCACAAAGGGCTCAGCAATTGGCTGACCAGGGCAAGGCCCACCGCCTGCTGGCCAGCCTGTACCCCGGGCGGCAGGTGATCCAGCTGGATATCGACGCTATCGCCGCAGGGGGCGGCGGCATTCACTGCGTGACCCATCAGCAGCCCGGGCTGTGAGGGGTTGGGAAAAGTGGTCTGTTACAGATGGCAGAATTGGCCTGATAAAATCCGCCACTCACGCACTAACCTGCGCACTCTTCAATAACCGGGGCTGATCCCGGTGTGGATGATCAAGAGGAGCGCGTAATGAGCGATCAACAACCTGCGGTGACGGTACGGGCGATTCAGCCTGGGGATTACCAGCAATGGCTGCCGCTGTGGCTGGCCTATCAGGATTTCTATCAGGTGACGCTGAGCGAAGAGGTCAGCCGCCGCACGTTCGAGCGTTTCCTCGATTCGCGGGAACCGATGTATTCGGCGGTGGCGGTGCAGGGCGATGAAGTCATCGGCTTCGTCAACCTGGTGTTGCACCGTTCGACCTGGGCCGTCGGCGACTTCTGCTATCTGGAAGACCTGTACGTGGCCCCGTCGATTCGCGGCAGCGGGGCGGGGAAACTGTTGATCGAGTGGGTGCAGGCCTTTGCCCGGCAACACCAGTGCGCTCGTTTGTACTGGCATACCCAGGAGAGCAACAAGCGGGCGCAACGGTTGTATGACTGGGTGGCGCACAAGCCGGGGGTGATCGAGTATCGGATGGAGCTGTAAGGGCCTGGCTGGATGCCCGTTGCTGCAGCAACGGCCACCCAGCCAGGATCAAGGCCTATGCCCCATGCCGAAATACCAGTGCCTTGAGCCCGCACTGCGGATCCGCATCCGGAAACTCCGGCGGGTTCTCCAGCCGCTGTTCAAAGCGCAACCCCGGCGCCGCTTCGGCCATCCCCTCCAGAAGAAAATCTACGCTAAACGCCGGATCATTCATGCACGCCAGTACGCAACCATCGGCCGTGAGCAACTCCGGCAGGCGCCGCAGCACCCGCGCATAGTCCTTGCCGAGGACAAAGCTGCCTTTCTGGAACGACGGCGGGTCGATGATCACCAGGTCATAGGGCCCGCCCTGCTTGACCTTGCTCCAGGACTTGAACAGGTCATGGCCGAGGAAACTCACCCGGCTGGTGTCGTGGCCGTTGAGCCGGTGGTTGTCGCGGCCGCGGCTCAAGGCCGCCCGGGACATGTCGAGGTTGACCACCCGCTCGGCGCCGCCGGCAATCGCCGCCACCGAGAAGCCGCAGGTATAGGCAAACAGGTTCAGGACATTCTTGCCCCGGGCATTGGCCCGCACCCAGTTGCGCCCGTAGCGCATGTCGAGGAACAGCCCGTTGTTCTGCTTGCTGCCCAGGTCCACCTGGTAGCGCAGGCCTTCCTCGGTGATGGTGCAACTGTCGATGGCCTCGCCCAGCAGCCACTCGCCACGGCTGTCGGGCAGGTAGCGGTGTTGCAGCATCAGGCTGCGGGCGCCGCTGGCCACCCATTGCGGGGTCGAGCCCAGGTCCGCCAGCAACTGCTGCAGGGCTTCGAGTTGCCCGGCTTCGGGTTCCTTGAACAAGGACACCAGCACTACCCCCTGCAGCCAGTCCACGGTCAGCTGTTCCAGCCCCGGCCAGCAGCGGCCGCGGCCATGGAACAGGCGCCGGGTTTCGCCGGGCGCGGCGGCCAGGGCGGTCAACAGATGCTGGTTGAGGGTGGCGAGGGCGAGAGGGGTCATCAGCGGGGCCGGTCATTTTTTCGGGGCGGCATTTAACCACGGGCAGCAGCCCGCCCGCCAACCAGCAATTGCTGCTGGCTGGCGGCCGCCTGCTGTCGGGCCAGGGGCTTATCGGCACGTGTTTCAACGCGGATCTGGACAGCGGTGGTGATGGCGGGCGACTGCACGCCAAGGGCGACGGGCTCGAACCGTGCCGCACGTCGAGCAGGCTGCGCCCGTTCGCTCTTGCCCCTTGCCCCCGCTAGAGAATGGCGTTTGCCCATTTCTGGGTGCCGGCCAGGCGGCGCTTGACGCTGTCGATGCGCCATTGGCCGGCAACCCGCTTGACCACGAAGCGATGCTCGTAGCAAAGGGCCCGGGATGCCGGGTCGCGCACCAGCACTTCGGCCTGGGCGGGCTTGAGCAACTGGCAGCCCAGTAGCTCGTCGGCCTCGGCGTGGGTCGTGGGGTAACCATAGGAGGCTCGCGGATAGGCCCGCGGTCGCAGGGTACAAAAACGTTCGAGCAACTGTTGCGGTTCGGCCCAGAAGGCGGCGTCGAGCGCGTCGTGGCCCAGGGCATTGCCGCGCTGTTCCCAGGCGTACAAAGCCAGGGTATAGGCCCGCACCTGGGTGACCGGATCTGCGCTGCTGTCAGTGCCAGGCACCAGCGGCGGCCAGGGCAGGGAAGGGGCCGGTGCAGGTGCTGGCGGTGCCCCGGCACCGGCCTGCTCCAGCTGTTGCATGACCTGGGCATGGCCATTTTCTTCGGCCAGGGACCAGGCGTTGCGTTGCTGGAAGTCCACGGGCGAGGGGTTGGCGCCGGCCTCGAGCAGCAAGGCCACCATTGCCTCGTGGCCAGCCTGGGCGGCGTTCATCAGGGCGGTGCGTTGCAGTTCGGGGCTGGCCTGTTCGAGCGCTGCGC
>NZ_VYKE01000226.1:0-5632 GCF_032424515.1 Pseudomonas sp. JV245A | reverse complement strand
ATCGCGAGCAAGCTCGCTCCTACAAGGGATAGATGCCCATTCAACACGGTGCCAGGCGCTCCCTTTGAAACTACCGTGACCGAGCCCTGACCATGAACAGTGAATTTCGCAAGACGCTGCCCGGCAGCCAACTGGACTATTTCGACGCCCGGGCGGCGGTCGATGCGCTTAAGCCAGGCGCCTACGACAGCCTGCCCTACACCTCCCGCGTACTGGCGGAAAACCTGGTGCGCCGCTGTGATCCGGCAACCCTCAACGCTTCCCTCGGCCAACTGATCGAACGCCGCGACGACCTGGACTTCCCCTGGTTCCCGGCCCGCGTGGTGTGCCACGACATTCTTGGCCAGACCGCACTGGTGGACCTGGCCGGCCTGCGCGACGCCATCGCCGACCAGGGCGGTGACCCGGCGCTGGTCAACCCGGTGGTGCCGACCCAGTTGATCGTCGACCACTCCCTGGCGGTGGAGTGCGGCGGTTTCGACCCGGACGCCTTCGACAAGAACCGCGCCATCGAAGACCGGCGCAACGAAGACCGGTTCCACTTCATCAACTGGACCAAGAAGGCCTTCAAGAACGTCGACGTGATCCCGCCCGGCAACGGCATCATGCACCAGATCAACCTGGAGAAAATGTCCCCGGTGATCCAGGTGCTTGATGGTGTGGCCTTTCCTGATACCTGCGTCGGCACCGACAGCCACACCCCCCACGTGGATGCGCTGGGGGTGATCGCCATCGGCGTGGGCGGCCTGGAAGCCGAGAGTGTCATGCTCGGCCGCGCCTCGTGGATGCGCCTGCCGGACATCATCGGCGTCGAGCTCACCGGCAAGCTGCAACCGGGCATCACCGCCACCGACATGGTGCTGGCGCTGACCGAGTTCCTGCGCAAGCAGAAAGTGGTGGGGGCCTGGCTGGAATTCTTTGGCGAAGGTGCCGCGGCGCTGACCCTGGGCGACCGCGCCACCATCTCCAACATGGCTCCGGAATACGGCGCCACGGCGGCGATGTTCTACATCGACCAGCAGACCATCGACTACCTCAAGCTCACCGGCCGTGAAGACGAGCAGGTGCGCCTGGTAGAGAGCTACGCCAGGCACACTGGGCTGTGGGCCGACAGCCTGAAGAGCGCACGCTACGAGCGCGGCCTGCAGTTCGACCTGTCGTCGGTGGTACGCAACATGGCCGGGCCGAGCAACCCGCACGCCCGGGTCGCCACCAGCGACCTGGCGGCCAAGGGCATCGCCGGGCAGTGGTCCGAAACCCCGGGGCAGATGCCGGACGGCGCGGTGATCATCGCCGCCATCACCAGTTGCACCAACACCAGCAACCCGCGCAACGTGATCGCCGCCGGCCTGCTGGCGCGCAACGCCAACAAGCTGGGGCTGGCCCGCAAGCCATGGGTCAAGTCGTCCCTGGCCCCGGGTTCGAAAACCGTGGCCATGTACCTGGAAGAGGCCGGCCTGGGCCATGAGCTGGAGCAACTGGGCTTTGGCGTGGTGGCTTTTGCCTGCACCACCTGCAACGGCATGTCCGGTGCCCTCGACCCGGTGATCCAGAAGGAAATCATCGACCGCGACCTGTACGCCACCGCCGTGCTCTCGGGCAACCGCAACTTCGATGGGCGCATCCACCCTTACGCCAAGCAGGCGTTCCTGGCTTCGCCGCCGCTGGTGGTGGCCTACGCCATTGCCGGCACCATCCGTTTCGATATCGAAAAGGACGTGCTGGGCCTGGACGCCAATGGCCGGGAAATCCGCCTCAAGGACATCTGGCCGAGCGACGAAGAGATCGACGCGGTGGTCAAGGCGGCGGTCAAGCCGGAGCAGTTCCGCAAGGTCTACATCCCGATGTTTGCCATCCACGAAGACACCGGCCCGAAAGTCGAGCCGCTGTATGAATGGCGCCCGCAGAGCACCTACATCCGCCGTCCGCCGTACTGGGAAGGGGCCCTGGCCGGTGAGCGCAGCCTGACCGGGATGCGCCCGCTGGCGGTGTTGCCGGACAACATCACCACCGACCACCTGTCGCCGTCCAACGCCATCATGGCGGGCAGCGCGGCCGGCGAGTACCTGGCGAAAATGGGCCTGCCGGAAGAGGACTTCAACTCCTACGCGACCCACCGTGGCGACCACTTGACCGCTCAGCGCGCGACCTTCGCCAACCCGAAACTGTTCAACGAAATGGTCCAGGAAAACGGCAAGGTCAAGCAGGGTTCCCTGGCGCGGATCGAGCCAGAAGGCAAAGTGACGCGGATGTGGGAAGCCATCGAAACCTACATGCAGCGCAAGCAGCCGCTGATCATCGTTGCCGGTGCCGACTACGGCCAGGGCTCATCCCGCGACTGGGCAGCCAAGGGCGTGCGCCTGGCGGGGGTGGAAGCCATCGTCGCCGAAGGCTTCGAACGCATCCACCGTACCAACCTGGTGGGCATGGGCGTGCTGCCGCTGGAGTTCCTCGCGGGCACCGACCGCAAGACCCTGGGTATCGATGGCACTGAAACCTACGACGTGATCGGCGCGCGCACGCCTCGGGCGCAACTGACCCTGGTGATCAACCGCAAGAACGGCGAGCGGCTCGAGGTGCCGGTGACCTGCCGCCTCGACACCGCCGAAGAGGTATCGATCTACGAGGCGGGCGGGGTGCTGCAACGCTTCGCCCAGGACTTCCTGGAATCGGCAGTAGCCAGCTAAGCAACGTACCGGGGGCGGGCCGCAAGGCGCCGCCCCCGGTCATTATCGGGACCTGAAATTCATGGCATTCGTAGCGCAGATCAAGATTCCCGCCACCTACATGCGTGGCGGCACCAGCAAGGGCGTGTTCTTCAACCTGCAGGACCTGCCCGAGGCGGCCCAACTGCCGGGCGCAGCCCGTGACGCCCTGCTGTTGCGGGTGATCGGCAGCCCCGATCCCTATGACAAGCAGATCGACGGCATGGGCGGCGCCACGTCCAGCACCAGCAAGACGGTGATCCTGTCCAGGAGCATCAAGGCCGACCACGATGTCGACTACCTGTTCGGCCAGGTGGCCATCGACAAGGCCTTTGTCGACTGGAGCGGCAACTGCGGCAACCTCTCGGCGGCAGTGGGCTCCTTCGCCATCAGCAGCGGCCTGGTGGACCCGGCGCGCATTCCGCAGAACGGCGTGGCGGTGGTGCGCATCTGGCAGGCCAATATCGGCAAGAGCATCATCGCCCACGTGCCGATCACCAACGGTGAGGTCCAGGAAACCGGCGACTTCGAGCTGGACGGCGTGACTTTCCCGGCGGCCGAAGTGCAGCTGGAGTTCCTTGACCCTGCGGCCGAGGAAGAGGGTGCGGGCGGTTCGATGTTCCCCACCGGCAACCTGGTGGACGACCTGGAAGTGCCCGGTGTCGGCACCTTCAAGGCGACCCTGATCAATGCCGGGATTCCGACGATCTTCGTCAACGCGGCAGACATCGGCTATCGCGGTACCGAGCTGCAGGGCGATATCAATGGCGACCCCAAGGCCCTGGCGATGTTCGAGACCATCCGCGCCCATGGCGCCCTGCGCATGGGCCTGATCAAACACCTGGATGAAGCCGCCCAGCGCCAGCACACGCCGAAAGTGGCCTTTGTCGCCGCGCCTGCGGACTACCAGGCCTCCAGCGGCAAGGCGATCAAGGCCGGGGACGTCGACCTGCTGGTGCGGGCCATGTCCATGGGCAAGCTGCACCACGCGATGATGGGCACCGCGGCGGTGGCCATAGGTACCGCGGCGGCGATTCCCGGGACCCTGGTCAACCTGGCGGCCGGTGGTGGCGCGCGCAGCGCGGTACGTTTCGGCCATCCCTCGGGCACCTTGCGCGTCGGCGCCGAAGCCACCCGGAGCGGCGGTGACTGGACAGTGGTCAAGGCCATCATGAGCCGCAGCGCGCGGGTGCTGATGGAAGGCTGGGTGCGAGTGCCCGGCGACAGTTTCTAGGAAGAGAAGCGCGCTGTGGAGGGGCTTGCTGTCCAGCGGGAGCAAGCTCCCTCGCCACAGCCGCTGGTTGTGATTGAATCGCTGAGCAGGCGCAGACCTGCGATGCCGTTATTGACCTGAACCTGTCACTGAGGAATCGACACCACCTACCATCCTGTACTGGAGTGAAGCGCTCATGAGCAGCAACGTTGACCTGAACAACCGTCCCGATTACGACCAGGTCCTGCAGGACATTGCCGATTACGTCCTGGATTATTCCATCGACTCCCGAGAAGCCCTCGATACCGCACGCAATTGCCTGATGGACACCCTGGGCTGCGGCCTGCTGGCCCTGCGTTTTCCCGAATGCACCAAGCACCTGGGGCCGATCGTCGAAGGTACCGTGGTGCCTTTCGGTGCCCGGGTGCCCGGCACCAGCTATCGCCTCGACCCGGTGAAGGCGGCCTGGGACATCGGCTGCATCGTGCGCTGGCTGGACTACAACGACACCTGGCTCGCGGCCGAATGGGGCCACCCCTCGGACAACCTCGGGGGAATTCTCGCGGTGGCCGATCACCTGTCACAAAAGCGCGTGGCCAATGGCGAAGCGCCGCTGACCATGAATGATGTGCTCAAGGCCATGATCATGGCCCATGAGATTCAAGGCGTGATTGCCCTGGAAAACTCCTTCAACCGTGTCGGCCTCGATCATGTGCTGCTGGTGAAAGTGGCTTCCACCGCAGTGTGCGCCAAGCTGATGGGGGCCAATCGCGAGCAGTTGCTGGCGGCACTGTCCCAGGCCTTTGTCGATGGCCAGGCGCTGCGCACCTATCGCCATGCACCCAATGCCGGTTCGCGCAAATCCTGGGCGGCGGGGGATGCCTCCAGCCGTGGGGTGCGCCTGGCGGATATCGCCCTGCGTGGCGAGATGGGCATTCCCGGCGTCCTGACGGCGCCGCAGTGGGGCTTCTATGACGTGCTGTTCAGCCATACCAACAAGGACCTGGCGCTCAAACCCGAGGGCCAGCGGCAGTTCAGCCTGAGGCAGAAATACGCCAGCTACGTGATGGAAAACGTGCTGTTCAAGATCAGTTTCCCGGCAGAATTCCATGCGCAAACGGCCTGCGAAGCGGCGGTGACCTTGCATCCTCTGGTGCGCAACCGCCTGCACGAAATCGACCGCATCGTCATCACCACCCATGAGTCAGCGATCCGCATCATTTCCAAGGTCGGGCCGCTGGCCAATGCCGCCGACCGCGACCATTGCCTGCAATACATGACCGCCGTGCCCCTGGCCTTCGGCACCCTGGTGGCCGAGCATTACGAGGACGATTTCCATGCCGCGCACCCGATCATCGATCAGTTGCGCGAGAAGATGCACATCGTCGAAGAGCCTCGCTATACCCGTGAATACCTGGAGGCCGACAAGCGTTCCATTGCCAATGCGATCCAGGTGTTCTTCAAGGACGGCTCCAGCACCGAGCAGGTCGCGGTGGAATACCCCATTGGCCACCGGCGCCGCCGCGCCGAAGGCATCCCGCTGCTGGAAGACAAGTTCAAGGCCAACCTGGCCACGCGTTTCACGGCCCAGCGTTCGACGCAGATTTTCCAGCTGTGCAAGGATCAGGCGCGGCTTGAGGCGACGCCGGTGCACCGGTTCGTCGACCTGCTGGTGATCTGAAACCCATCCTTGTAGGGGCGAGCTTGCTCGCGA
>NZ_VYKE01000225.1:0-5687 GCF_032424515.1 Pseudomonas sp. JV245A | reverse complement strand
CGCCCAGCTTATAGATGAGGCCGATGGTGGTCAGTACCGCCAGGGCCATGCCCAGCATGCCGAACAGGTTGCCGCGTCGGGACGTGGTCGGGTGCGAAAGGCCCTTGAGCGCCTGGATAAAGCACACCGAGGCGATCAGGTAGAGGGTTGTTACCAGGTTCATGCTCATTATTTCTGCACCTCTTCTTTCACGGCTTTGGGCGCTTTCTTCTTGAACATTTCCAGCATGCGACGGGTGACCAGGAAGCCGCCGAACACATTGACCGCAGCCAGGGCCACGGCCAGGGTGCCCATGGTCTTGCCCAACGGGGTCACGGTCAGGGCGGCAGCCAGCATGGCGCCGACGATGACGATCGCGGAAATGGCGTTGGTCACTGCCATCAGGGGGGTGTGCAGTGCGGGTGTAACGTTCCAGACCACGTGGTAACCGACATAGATCGCCAGCACGAAGATGATCAGGTTGTAGATACCGGGGGAGATAAGCTCTTCCATCGTCTGAATCCCTGCTTAGGCGTTTTTGCGGATGACTTGGCCGTCGCGGCACATCAGGCACGCGGCGACGATGTCGTCTTCGAGGTTGACTTCGAACTGCCCTTCTTTGGTGAAGACAAGCTTCAGGAAGTCCAGCAGGTTGCGCGCATACAGCGCCGAGGCGTCGGCAGCCACTGCCCCGGCCAGATTGGTCGGACCGACGATGGTCACGCCGTGCTCGACTACGACCTGGTCAGCCACAGTCAGTGGGCAGTTGCCGCCCTGAGCGGCTGCCAGGTCGATGACCACCGAACCGGGCTTCATCTGGGCCACGGTATCGGCGCTCAGCAGGGTCGGTGCCTTGCGGCCCGGAATCAGCGCGGTGGTGATGACGATATCGGCCTGTTTGGCGCGTTCGTGCACGGCCTGAGCCTGGCGCTGCATCCAGCTGGCCGGCATGGGGCGCGCGTAACCGCCGACACCGACGGCGCACTCGCGCTCTTCGTCAGTCTCGTAAGGCACGTCGACGAATTTGGCGCCCAGGGATTCGATCTGCTCCTTCACTGCCGGACGCACGTCCGAAGCTTCGATCACCGCACCCAGGCGCTTGGCCGTGGCGATGGCCTGCAGGCCGGCAACACCGGCGCCGAGAATCAGCACCCGGGCAGCCTTCACCGTACCGGCGGCGGTCATCAGCATCGGCATGAAGCGCGGATAGTAGTGGGCAGCCAGCAGCACGGCCTTGTAGCCGGCGATGTTGGCCTGGGACGACAGCACGTCCAGGCTCTGGGCCCGGGAGGTGCGGGGTGCGGCCTCCAGGGCGAAGGCGGTGATCCCGCGCTCGGCCAGCTTGGCGATGGTTTCATTGCTGAACGGATTGAGCATGCCCACCAGCACGGTGCCGCTCTTGATCAGCGCCAGTTCGCTGTCGCTGGGCGCCACGACCTTGAGAATCAGCTCGGCGCCAAAGGCATCGTTGGCGCTGCCAATGGTGGCTCCTGCCGCTTCATAGGCACTGTCGACCACGCTGGCGTTAATGCCGGCGCCGCTTTGCACAGTGACTTTATGACCCTGGCCGATCAGCTTCTTGATGGTTTCCGGGGTTGCAGCAACCCGTGTTTCACCCGTCTGGGTTTCGAGAGGAACACCAATGTGCACGTCAAATCTCCTGCTTGATCTTATTGCTTTCGATCTTTCTTAGAAGGCCAGCGCACTTCGGAGGGTGCGGCTGGGGCGGCCGATCAGCACGATCCCGCTGAAATCACAGCGGGGCGCGGCATTTTGCAGGCGAACTTTGAGGCCTTCAAGGGATTCTGACTAGTGACGGAAAATTAACTACAAGTCACCCCGTGACCGAATGTCGCAACGTACCAGGTTAAAGCCTTGTAAGCCGTGCCTTTCAAGGCTTTGCTATGGAAAATAAGATTTTTCTCATCTGTGACATGAATAGTCTTACATTGCCTTTGAATAAACCCTACAAGCCGCGTGGTTAGGCGCTTGTAGAACGATTGTTCAAGGTGTCGGTACAGTCTGTGAAAATGCGACAAATAGTTATATCTGTAGGGTTCTGATTTATTTGACTACGGGGTCAGCTATTGGCTGTGAGCCTTTATTTTTCAAGGTTGTAGCTGTTTGCCTGGTTCACCAGCCAGTCGCGAAAAGCCCGTAAAGAGGCCGATTCCACTTTGCGTTCGGGAATCATCAGGTAATACGCCTTGATGCTCGAGAGTGCCTGGGGGTTGGCAATGACCAAGCGTTTTTCGGCCAGCTCGCGCTGGATAAGGAAGGGCGGAATCAAGGCGATACCCATGTCGTGCATGGCTGCCTGGGCGAGCATGGAGAATAGCTCGTAGCGCGGGCCTGTCATGTCGCGGGGGATATTCAGCTGCTGTGAGTTGAACCATTGCCGCCAGGCATAAGGCCGCGTGGTCTGCTGCAGCAGGGGCAGTTCGGCTATGGCCTCGGCGCTCAACTCTTGCTGCTTGCCGAGCATTGCCGGGCTGCACACCGGCATCGGGTTTTCGCCCATCAGCCAGTGAGACTGGGTACCCGACCAATCGGCGTCGCCAAAGTAGATGGCGGCGTCGAAGGGGGTGTCGGCAAAGAGGAAGGGGCGCGTGCGGTTGGTCAGGTTGACCGTGACTTCGGGGTGCTGCTGCTGGAAGTCCTTCAGGCGTGGCAATAACCACTGCGTCCCGAAGGTCGGAACCACCGCCAGTTCGATGACGTTGGCCCCCTGCTGACCCATCACTGAAAGTGTGTCGCGCTCCACTGCGTCCAGTTGTGTGGCGACCCGGCGGCTGTAGGACAGCCCGGCCTCAGTGAGCTTGACGCCCCGTCGTGAACGCCGGAAAAGTTCCACCCCGAGGAACTCTTCAAGGCTGGCGATCTGTCGGCAGACCGCACCCTGGGTCAGGGAGAGCTCTTGGGCTGCCTTGGTAAAGCTCTCATGACGTGCCGCGGCTTCGAAGCTGATTAAGGCGGTGGTACTGGGGATCTTTCTGCGCATGTACGGCAATCTCACTAATAGATGCTGTAAAAGGCGGTTTAGGCCATTACGAAGTGAGAAATTAGCACAACACTATGCGAAATCCTCGTTTGCCTGGGGGCGCGCCGTAGGCCTAGGATCTGTTCCACGATAGTTGACCTACTTCACGAGGATTCACTCATGGGCGGTAAAGCAAGCTTCAACTGGATCGATCCCCTTCTGCTGGACCAGCAACTCACCGAAGAAGAACGCATGGTCCGCGACAGCGCCGAGCAGTTCGCTCAAGACAAGCTGGCACCACGGGTTCTGGAAGCTTTCCGCCATGAGAAGACCGACCCGGCCATCTTCCGGGAAATGGGTGAAGTCGGCCTGTTGGGCGCTACCATTCCTGAGCAGTACGGCGGCAGCGGCCTTAACTATGTGTGCTATGGCCTGATCGCTCGTGAAGTGGAGCGAGTGGACTCCGGCTACCGCTCGATGATGAGCGTGCAGTCGTCCTTGGTGATGGTGCCGATCAACGAGTTTGGTACCGAGGCGCAAAAGCAGAAGTACCTGCCGAAACTGGCGTCCGGCGAATGGATTGGCTGCTTTGGTCTGACCGAGCCGAACCATGGATCTGACCCGGGTGCGATGATTACTCGTGCACGCAAAGTGGAAGGTGGCTACAGCCTGACTGGTAGCAAGATGTGGATCACCAACAGCCCGATTGCTGATGTATTCGTGGTTTGGGCCAAGGATGATGCCGGCGACATCCGTGGTTTTGTCCTGGAGAAAGGCTGGAAGGGCCTGAGTGCACCGGCGATTCACGGCAAGGTCGGCCTACGGGCCTCGATCACCGGCGAAATCGTCATGGACAACGTGTTCGTGCCGGAAGAGAACATCTTCCCGGATGTGCGTGGGCTCAAAGGACCTTTTACCTGCTTGAACTCGGCGCGTTACGGCATCTCCTGGGGCGCCTTGGGGGCTGCGGAGTTCTGCTGGCACACCGCACGTCAATACACCCTTGATCGCCAGCAGTTCGGTCGTCCTCTGGCGGCAACCCAACTGATCCAGAAGAAGCTGGCGGACATGCAGACCGAAATCACCCTCGCCCTCCAGGGCTGCCTGCGCCTGGGGCGGATGAAGGATGAAGGGACTGCGGCGGTGGAAATCACCTCGATCATGAAGCGCAACTCCTGCGGCAAGTCCCTGGATATCGCGCGCATGGCCCGTGACATGCTGGGCGGCAACGGGATCTCCGATGAGTTCGGTATTGCTCGTCACCTGGTGAACCTGGAAGTGGTCAACACCTACGAAGGTACTCACGACGTGCATGCGCTGATTCTCGGGCGTGCACAAACCGGTATCCAGGCGTTCTATTAATAGGAGAGCGGCCATGGGCGCGTTATCACATCTGCGGGTACTGGATTTATCGCGGGTACTGGCTGGGCCGTGGTCCGGGCAGATCCTTGCGGACCTGGGGGCCGAGGTGATCAAGGTCGAGCGTCCGGGTAATGGTGACGATACACGCGCCTGGGGGCCGCCCTTCCTTAAAGATGCCTATGGCGTGAACACCACGGAGGCTGCCTATTACCTGTCGGCCAACCGTAACAAGCAGTCGGTGACCATCGACTTCACGCGCCCAGAGGGGCAGCAGTTGGTGCGTGAGTTGGCTGCCAAGTCGGATATCGTCATCGAGAACTTCAAGGTAGGTGGGCTGGCGGCTTACGGTCTGGACTATCAGTCGCTCAAGGCCGTCAATCCGCGGCTGATCTATTGCTCTATCACCGGTTTTGGTCAGACCGGGCCCTATGCCAAGCGCGCGGGTTATGACTTCATGATCCAGGGCTTGGGTGGTCTGATGAGTCTGACTGGGCGACCTGAGGGTGATGAGGGGGCTGGGCCGGTAAAAGTGGGGGTGGCCTTGACCGACATCCTTACCGGGCTCTACTCCACTGTGGCGATTCTGGCGGCCCTGGCTCATCGAGATCAGGGGGGCTGTGGTCAGCACATCGATATGGCATTGCTGGATGTCCAGGTCGCTTGCCTGGCCAACCAGGCCATGAACTATCTGACCACAGGGGTCGCTCCCAAGCGTTTGGGTAATGCGCACCCTAATATAGTGCCCTATCAGGATTTTCCGACGGCGGATGGCGACTTCATCCTCACCGTGGGTAATGACGGGCAGTTTCGCAAGTTTGCCGAGGTGGCAGGTCAGCCGCAGTGGGCGGACGATCCTCGGTTTGCCACTAACAAGCTGCGGGTAGCCAATCGGGCGGTGCTGATCCCGCTGATTCGCCAGGCCACGGTGTTCAAGACTACGGCGGAGTGGGTGAGTCAGCTGGAGCTGGCTGGGGTGCCTTGTGGGCCGATCAATGATCTGGCGCAGGTGTTTGCTGATCCACAGGTCGTGGCTCGAGGCCTGGCTGTGGAGCTACCACACGCGTTGGCTGGGATGGTGCCTCAGGTGGCTAGCCCGATTCGTCTTTCGCAAACCCCCGTTGAGTACCGTAACGCCCCTCCTCTATTGGGCGAACATACTGCAGAGGTTCTGCAGCGTGTCTTGGGGATGCGGGTCGAGGCTGTGGACGCCTTGAGGCATTCGCGAGTGGTGTAGCGCTGCCCTTCTATATATAGAGGCGCACCCTGTGCCTCTATATAGTCTTGTAGAAGCACCCTTAGAGGGTTCTTTTGAGCTCATTCATAGAAAATGCAAATTAAGTCTTGACGGCAGATTCTACAGGTCTAT
>NZ_VYKE01000224.1:0-5853 GCF_032424515.1 Pseudomonas sp. JV245A | reverse complement strand
GCTGCCCCCGCAACTGTGAAGGGTTCGAATGCTGCAAGGCCACTGCATGGGCGTCGACGACGCCGGTGGGAAGGCGCAGCAATCGCCGGTCCGACGACTGGCAAGCCCTCAGCCAGGAGACCTGCCTCGATCCAAGATTCTCACTACAACCGGGCGGGGTGATCCGGTGGCGAAATCTCCGCGCGCCCGGCGTTGCGGTTCTCGTCCCGTTTGCCCGCCTCCTTTTGCCAAAGGGCATCCGATGAAAACACTGGCCAAACTTCCCGTCACCATCGTCACCGGCTTCCTCGGCTCGGGCAAAACCACCCTGTTGCGGCACATGCTGGACAATGCCCAGGGCCGGCGCATTGCGGTGATCGTCAACGAATTCGGCGAGCTGGGCATCGACGGCGAAATCCTCAAGCAATGCGCCATCGGCTGCACCGAGGAAGAGGCCAGCGGCCGAGTCTACGAGCTGGCCAACGGTTGCCTGTGCTGCACCGTGCAGGAGGAGTTCTTCCCGGTGATGCGCGAACTGGTGGCGCGCCGTGGCGACCTGGACCACATCCTCATCGAGACCTCCGGCCTGGCGCTGCCCAAGCCTCTGGTCCAGGCCTTCCAGTGGCCGGAAATCCGCAGTGCCTGCACCGTCGATGCGGTGATCACCGTGGTCGACAGCCCGGCCGTGGCCGCCGGCACCTTCGCCGCCTTCCCCGATCAAGTGGACGCCCAGCGCAAGCTCGACCCCAACCTGGACCACGAATCGCCGCTGCATGAGCTGTTCGCCGACCAGCTGTCCAGCGCCGACCTGGTGATCCTCAACAAGACCGACCTGATCAGCCCCGAAGACCTGGCCAAGGTGCGCCTGGAAGTGGCCGAGGAGCTGCCGCCGGCGGTCAAGGTCATCGAAGCCAGCAGCGGTCGCCTGCCCCTGGACGTGCTGCTGGGCCTGGGTGCCGGTTCCGAGGAACACATCGACGGCCGCCACAGCCACCACGACCATCACCATGACGGCGATGACGATCACGACGACCACGATCACGACGCCTTCGATTCCATCTCCATCGAGCTGCCCCAGGCCGACGAAAGCCTGCTGCTGGACGCCCTGACCCAACTGGTGGTCAAGCACGGCATCCTGCGGGTCAAGGGTTTCGCCGCCATCCCCAACAAGCCGATGCGCCTGCTGATCCAGGGCGTGGGCACGCGCTTCGACAAGCACTTCGACCGCAAGTGGGGCGCCGACGAGGCCCGTACCACGCGTCTGGTGCTGATCGGCCAGGAACTGGACGCCGCCCAGCTCGAAGCGCAACTGCGCGCCGCACTCAGCGTCTAAGCCATGCACCTGCTCAGGACCCAGCCCGGCGGTTTCGTGTCGGATGACAACATTGCCGACCTGGGACAAACCCCCGCCGAGCTGGTGATCCTGTGCAGCGGCGATTCCAGCCTGGCGCTGCTGGCGGACGCCGCCGAGCAATTGCCCGAGGACTACCCCAGCTTTCGCCTGGCCAATCCGATGCAGGTGCAGAACCACGCCTCGGTGGACCTGTATGTGGACCAGGTGCTGCGCCACGCCAAGGTCATCCTGATTTCCCTGCACGGTGGCATCGCCTACTGGCGCTACGGCGTCGAACGGCTGGTGGAGCTGTCCCAGCGCGGGGTGCAGCTGATCCTGGTGCCGGGGGACGACCGCCCGGACCCGGAACTCAGCGACTTGAGCACGGTGGCTGCCGGCGAGCGCGACCGCCTGTGGCAGTTCCTGCGCCAGGGCGGGCGTGACAACGCGCTGAATTTCTACCGCTGCCTGGCCAGCGGCCTGTTGGGGCGCGACTACCCCTGGAGCGAACCGCAGGCCCTGCCACGCACGGCGATCTACCACCCGCACAAAAGCCAGGCTGCCCTCAGTGACTGGCAGGCCGACTGGCAGCCGGGGCAAGCCGTGGCGGCGCTGCTGTTCTACCGCTCCCACCTGCAGGCGGCCAACACCAGCTTTATCGACCTGTTCTGCCAGCGCTTGCTGGCGGCGGGCCTCAACCCCTTGCCGATAGCGGTGGCCAGCCTCAAGGAACCGGGCTGCCTGAGCCAGGTGGAAGACTGGCTGGATGAAACCGCGGCCGGGGTGATCCTCAATACCACCGGCTTTGCCCAGTCCAGCCCCGAAGCCCCGCACCTGCGGCCGTTCCGCCGCAATATCCCGGTGATCCAGGCGATCTGCGCCCAGGACAACGAACCGGGCTGGCGTGACAGCGAGCAGGGCCTGGGGCCGCGGGACCTGGCCATGCACATCGCCTTGCCGGAACTGGACGGGCGCATCATCAGCCGGCCCATCAGCTTCAAGGACCTGGCCTGGCGCAGCGAGCGCAGCCAGTCGGACGTGGTCTGCTATCGCGGCCAGCCCGAACGCATGGATTTCGTCGCCGAACTGGCCCGGCGCTGGGTCGAACTGGGGCGCCTGGACAACGGCCACAAACGCGTGGCCCTGGTACTGGCCAACTACCCGACCCGGGACGGGCGCATCGGCAACGGCGTGGGCCTGGACACCCCGGCGGCGGCGCTGAACATCCTCAAGGCACTGCACGCCGAAGGCTATCCGCTGCCGGCCGAACTGCCGGCCAGCGGCACCGAGTTGATCCAGCAGTTGCTGGGTGGGGTGAGCAACGACCTGGACAGCCTCGACCAGCGCCCCTGCCAGCAAAGCCTGGCCATGGCCGACTACCTGACGCTGTTCCAGGCCCTGCCCGAAGCCAACCGCCAAGCGGTGCTGGCGCGCTGGGGCACGCCGCAGCAGGACCCGATGTGCCGCAACGGGCGGATGATGATCGCCGGCCTGCGCTTTGGCCTGACCTTCGTCGGTATCCAGCCGGCCCGGGGTTACCAGGTGGACCCCAGCGCGGTCTACCACGACCCGGACCTGGTGCCGCCCCATGGCTACCTGGCGTTCTACTTCTGGCTGCGCCAGGCCTACGGCGCCCACGCGCTGATCCATGTCGGCAAGCACGGCAACCTGGAATGGCTGCCGGGCAAGGGCGTGGGCCTTTCCGAGCAATGCTGGCCGGATGCGCTGCTGGGGCCGTTGCCGAACATCTATCCCTTTATCGTCAACGACCCGGGGGAGGGCGCCCAGGCCAAGCGCCGCACCCAGGCGGTGATCATCGATCACCTGATGCCGCCCCTGACCCGCGCCGAGACCTATGGCCCGCTGCGCAACCTGGAACTGCTGGCGGACGAATACTACGAAGCCCAGTTGCTGGACCCGCGCCGGGCCCGGGAGCTGCAGCGGGACATTCTCAAGCTGGTGCGCGAGACCCATATCGACCGCGAGCTGCAACTGGGCGAACAGCTCGACAACGACGCCGACGCCGCGCTCTGGCTGCCGCGCCTGGACACCTACCTGTGCGACCTCAAGGAATCGCAGATCCGCGATGGCCTGCACCTGTTCGGCGAGTCCCCCGAGGGGCGCTTGCGCATCGACACCCTGTTGGCCCTGCTACGCATTCCCCGGGGCGACGGCAAAGGCGCCCATGCCAGCCTGCTGCGGGCCCTGGCCAAGGCTTTCGGCCTGGGTTTCGACCCCCTGGACTGTGCCCTGTCCGAGCCCTGGACCGGGCGCCGCCCGCCCGTGCTGCAACAGTTGAGCGAGGCGCTGTGGCGCACCGCCGGTGACGTTCGCGAGCGCCTGGAGCTCTACGCCGCCGGGTTGATCGAAGCGGCGCTGCAAGGGCCCGTCCCACAGCTGGACGAACCCGGCTGGGAGCCGGTGCAGAGCATCATCGACGGCCTGCGCGAGGAGGTCGCACCGCGTCTGGACGCCTGTGGCCCGGCGGAAATGCGCGGCCTGCTGGACGCCCTGAACGGGCGTTTCGTGCCTGCCGGCCCCAGTGGCGCGCCAAGCCGCGGGCGCCTGGACGTGCTGCCCACCGGGCGCAACTTCTACTCGGTGGATGTGCGCAACCTGCCCACCACCACCGCCTGGCGCATCGGTTTCCAGTCGGCCAACCTGATTCTCGAACGCCACTTGCAGGATCACGGCGACCACCTGCTGCAATTGGGCCTGTCGGTCTGGGGCACCGCCACCATGCGCACCGGCGGTGATGACATCGCCCAGGCCATGGCCCTGATGGGGGTACGCCCGGTGTGGGCCACCGGCAGCCAGCGGGTCGATGACTTCGAGATCCTGCCCCTGAGCCTGCTGGACCGGCCGCGGGTCGACGTAACCCTGCGGGTGTCCGGGTTCTTCCGCGATGCCTTCGCCAACCTGATCCGCCTGTTCGATGCGGCGGTGCAGGCGGTAGCGGCTCTCGATGAACCCGAGGACTTGAACCCGCTGGCGGCCAGGGTGCGTGCCGAGCGCGCGGCCCTGGAGGCGTCGGGGCTGGATGCCGACGCCGCCTCGCGCCAGGCCGGCTGGCGGATCTTCGGCGCCAAGCCGGGGGCCTATGGCGCCGGGGTCCAGGGCGCCATCGACGGCCGCCTGTGGCAGAGCCGCGAGGACCTGGCCGAGGTCTACCTGAACTGGGGTGGCTACGCCTATGGTGGCAGCGACGAAGGCACTGCCGCCCGCGAGCAGTTCGCCACCCGTCTGAGCCGGGTGCAGGCGGTGCTGCAGAACCAGGACAACCGCGAGCACGACCTGCTGGACTCCAACGACTACTACCAGTTCCAGGGCGGCATGCTGGCGGCGGTGGAAAGCCTCAGCGGCAACCAGGCCGCCAGCTACCACGGCGACCACAGCCAGCCGGACCTGCCGAAGATCCGTACCCTCAAGGAAGAACTGAACCGGGTCATCCGTTCCCGGGCGGCCAACCCGAAGTGGATCGAAGGGGTCAAGCGCCATGGCTACAAGGGCGCCTTCGAAATGGCCGCGACCCTGGACAACCTGTTCGCCTTCGACGCCACCACCGAACTGATCGACGATCACCAGTACGCCTTGCTGGCCGATGCCTATCTGCTCGATGGCTCGACCCGCGAGTTCGTCCGTCAGCATAATCCCCACGCCCTGCGCGACATGACCGAGCGCCTGCTGGAAGCTCAGCAGCGTGGCCTGTGGCAAGAGCCTGGCGATTATCGTGAAGCCCTGGAACACCTGCTGCTGGATATAGAAGAAGATTCCTGAGGCGGCGAGTGCTGCGCACTCGATCGCCAGCAAGCTCGCTCCTACAGGGCTGGCATTGCCGTTGTAGGAGCGAGCTTGCTCGCGAAAGCGTCCTGCGGACACCCCCCGACCCAAGCGAGACCCTGACATGAGCGACACCCCACATTTCCCGCTGTCCGCCGTGGTCGGCGCCGAAGCACTGAAACTGGCCCTGTGCCTGACCGCCATCGACCCGAAGATCGGCGGCGTGCTGATCGAAGGCCCACGGGGCATGGCCAAGTCGACCCTGGCCCGGGGCCTGGCGGACCTGTTGGCCAGCGGGCAGTTCGTCACCTTGCCCCTGGGCGCCACCGAAGAGCGTCTGGTGGGCACCCTGGACCTGGACGTCGCCCTGGGCCAGGGCCGGGCGCAATTTTCTCCGGGGGTACTGGCCAAGGCCGACGGCGGCGTGCTCTACGTCGATGAAGTCAACCTGCTGCCTGACCACTTGGTGGACCTGTTGCTGGACGTGGCCGCCAGCGGCACCAACCTGATCGAGCGCGACGGTATTTCCCACCGCCATTCGGCGAAGTTCGTGCTGATCGGCACCATGAACCCGGAGGAGGGCGAACTGCGTCCGCAACTGCTGGACCGTTTTGGCCTCAACGTCGCCCTCAGCGGCCAGCCCGCGCCCCAGGAGCGCGGGCAGATCATTCGCCGCCGCCTGGATTTCGACAGCGATCCCCAGGGCTTCTGCGCCCAGTGGGCCGAACCCCAGGCGGCATTGCGCGAGCGCTGCCAACAGG
>NZ_VYKE01000223.1:0-5864 GCF_032424515.1 Pseudomonas sp. JV245A | reverse complement strand
CAGGCCGCCGACGTGCTGCGGATTCTGTCCGGGCCCACTTCGCCGCTGAAGAAACTGTTGGTGGCCGTGGCCAAGGAAACCGACCTGCAACAGGAAGAACGCCTGCTGGCGGCCCAGGGCCAGAAGGTCGAGGGCGGTGTGGACCAGCTCAAGCAACGCCTGGGTACCCTGCTGGGCCAGGAACAGTCGGCCAACCCGGCTGCCGTGGCCAGCAGCGAAGACCCGGTGAGCGCGCACTTCGCCGAACTCAACAGCCTGGTGAGCAAGGGCGAGGGCGAGCCGGCGGCCATCGACGGCCTGCTGGCGGACATGAACGCCC
This sequence comes from Pseudomonas sp. JV245A, assembly GCF_032424515.1. NCBI lineage: Bacteria > Pseudomonadati > Pseudomonadota > Gammaproteobacteria > Pseudomonadales > Pseudomonadaceae > Pseudomonas > Pseudomonas sp. JV245A. The sequence goes on along the minus strand of NZ_VYKE01000223.1, from coordinate 5,545 downwards.
TGTACGTGCAGGTCAGCGCCATGGTCGGGGCCAGCGGCGACGCGCTGCTGGGCGAGGCCAAGAACCAGGCCAGCGCCGCTGCGGCGCGGGTCAGCCTGACCGCCGAGCGCCAGCCTCCGGTGGTCCAGGGGCTGGTCAAGTCGGTGGTGGGCTCCACCACCAACACCATGATGGGCGGGGTGCGCAACCAGCTGAACGCGGCCTGGGTCAGCGAAGTGGTGAACGTCTATCGCCAGTCCCTGAGCGGCCGTTACCCGATGTCGCCGGGCAGTTCCCGGGACGCGACCCTGGAAGATTTCGGCCAGTTCTTCGGCACCGGCGGGGTGATGGACAACTACTTCCGCAAGTACCTGCAGCCCTACGTCAACACCTCGACCACCACCTGGAGCTGGCAGCCAGGCGCGGCGCAGAAGCTGGGGATTTCCCCTGGCGTGCTGCAGACCTTCCAGCGCGCTTCGAACATTCGCGACGCCTTCTTCCGCTCCAGTGGCGGTACCCAGCCGGCCGTGCGTTTCGAACTCAAGCCGGTGGCGATGGACGCCAATATCAGCCAGTTCCTCCTCGACCTGGACGGCCAGCAACTGAGCTACGACCACGGCCCGAGCCGGCCGGTGGCCATGCAATGGCCCAACCCGGGGAGCATCGGCGTGGTGCGCCTGTCGATCATGCCGCCTTCGGCCACCGGGCGTTCCGGGATCACCCTGGATGGCCCCTGGGCCTGGTTCCGCCTGCTGGAGCAGTCGGACCTGACCGCCACCAATTCGCCGGACCGCTTCAACCTGCGGCTACGGGTGGACGGTGCGAGCATTTCCTACGAGCTGCGGGCCAGCAGCGCCTTCAACCCGTTCAAGAGCCGGGTGCTCAGTGGCTTCAGCCTGCCGGAGCGGCTATGACGGCGCCGGGCCTGTACGGCAAGTTGGCCAGCCGCGGCGATTTTGTCAGCCGTGGCCTGCCGCAGAGTTTCATCGGCCCCTGGGACAGTTGGCTGGCGGCGGGGCTGCTGGCCAGCCAGAACGCCCTGGGCGAGCAGTGGCTGAACGCCTACCTGATCAGCCCGTTGTGGCGCTTCGCCCTGGCCCCCGGGGTCTGCGGGCCCCAGGCGGCGGTCGGGGTGGTGATGCCGAGCATCGACCGGGTGGGGCGCTATTTCCCCCTGACCGTGGCTGCGCTGCTGGAGCCCGAGGCTGACCTGGCTTCGTTGGTCGGCGGCCCGGAGCAGTGGTTCGAACAGGTGGAAGAGCTGTTGCTGGCGACCCTGGAAGAGGGCGCCAGTTTCGAAGCCCTGGAAGAGGGCTTGCAGGCCCTGGGCGCGCCAAGCCCGGCCAGCCGGATCGAAGGCAGCTATTACGCCGGCCTGCAGCGGTTTTACGTCAGCGATCCACAAGCCCGGGGCGCGGTACTCGCGGCCCAGGCCTGCGCGGGATCGAGTACCTGGTGGGGGCGCGGTTCGCAGTACATCAGCCCAATGCTGTTGCGCTGCCAGGGCCTGCCGCCGGCCAGTGAATTTGCGCAATTTTTGCTCGGACAAGAGGGTGCCGTCTAAATGCGTTCAGCGCCGCAACTGTCCTACCAGTCCGCCAGCTACAGCCATGTCGGCATGGTGCGGAAAATCAATGAAGACGCCTGGCTCGAAGCCCCGGAGACCGGCCTGTGGCTGGTGGCCGACGGTATGGGCGGGCACGCCGCCGGGGACTATGTCAGCAGCCTGATCGTCGACAGCCTGCGGGCGGTTCCGGCCGCCGACAGCCTGGACGACTATGTCGCCGCGCTGCGCAACGGCCTGGCCGCGGTCAACGCCGCGGTGCGCGAGGAAACCGCCAACCGTGGGGTGACCATGATGGGCAGCACCGTGGTGCTGCTGGCGGTACGCGGGGCCCGGGCCGTGTGTCTGTGGGCCGGCGACAGCCGCCTGTACCGGTTGCGGGACGAACAGCTGGAAGGCATTTCCCGGGACCACAGCTACGTCCAGGACCTGCAGGACAGCGGCCTGCTCAGCGAGGCCGAGGCGCGGGTGCACCCGCGGGCCAACATCGTGACCCGGGCGATTGGCGTCGAGGCCCAGCTGGAGCTGTCCCAGATTGACCTGCAGGTGCAGGACGGCGACACCTTCCTGCTGTGCAGCGACGGCCTGAACAAGACCGCCGAGGACTTTGAGCTGCGTGACGTGCTCAGCCACAGCGAGCCCAATGACGTGGTGCGCAGCCTGATCCACCTGGGCCTGACCCGGGGCGCTCCGGACAACATCACCGCCATCGTGATCAAGGCCGCAGGACACTGACCATGGACATTCTGATTCCCGGCTTTGACATCCAGGGCGAAATTGGCGAAGGCGCCATGGCCAGCGTGTACCTGGCGACCCAGCGTTCCCTGGAACGCAAGGTGGCACTCAAGGTGATGGCCGCGGCGCTGGCCGCCGACCCGAGCTTCTGCGAGCGCTTCCTGCGCGAGGGCAAGACCCTGGCGCGGCTGTCGCACCCGCACACCGTGACCATCCACGACATCGGCAATGTCGGCGAGCTGTACTACATGGCCATGGAGTACCTGCCCAACGGCACGCTGAAAGAGCGCATCGCCGCCGGGCTGACCCCGGAGCAGGGCCTGACCTATATCCGCCAGATCGCCTCGGCCCTGGGCTATGCCCATGCCCAGGGGCTGGTACACCGCGATGTGAAGCCGGCCAACATCCTGTTCCGCGCCGACGGCACCGCGGTGCTCTCGGACTTCGGCATCGCCAAGTCCCTGGACGACCGCACCCAGTTCACCCAGGCCGGTTTTGCCGTGGGCACCCCGAGCTACATGAGCCCCGAACAGGCTCGTGGCCAGGACATCGACGGCCGCGCCGACCTCTATGCCCTGGGGGTGGTGCTGTATGAAATCCTGGTGGGCGAGCTGCCTTACAACGGCACCGACGCGCTGTCCACGGCCCTGGCCCACCTGACCGAGCCGCTGCCGGAGCTGCCGCTGCACCACGGTCGCTACCAGCACATCCTGCGCAAGCTGCTGGCCAAGGACCCGGCCGAGCGCTACCCGGATGCCGCCGCCTTGCTGGCGGCCCTGGACAACCTGCCGGCCGCCACCGCCGAGGTGGAAGCGACGCTGATCCAGCCCTTGCCGCTGCCACCCCAGGCTGCGTCGCAGCCTGTACCTCAGGGCAACGACCTGGCCGGGCTGACCCCGGTGTCCATCGAGATCCCGCAGCAGGCGCCCCGACCGGCGCCGCGCCGCGAGCCGCCCGAGGAGCCGCCTGCGCCGCCGCGCACGGCCAATCTGCCGCCAGCCGGCAGCGGGCCTTCCGAACAGCGGCGCGGCCCGGTGCTGGCCCTGGCCGGCGTCGCTGTGGCGGTGGCCCTGGCAGTGGCGGGCGCCGGTTACTGGTGGCTGTCGGGCGACAGCCCGGCGCCAGAACCCAAGACCGCCTCGACAGCCGGCACCACGCCTGCGGTGGTGGCGCCCCCGGCCAGTCAGCCGGTGGCCGCGGATGTCGACGGCGGCCAGCGACCGCTGCTGATGCCGGGCAAGAAAACCCTGTTCCAGCGGGTGCTGAGCAAGCCAGGGGCGAGTTTCTCCAGTGAGCCTGGGGCTGCGCCGGGCCAGGCGGTGCCGGCGTTCTCGGTGCTCTACGTGTATCAGCGCAAGAACCTCGACGGCCACTCCTGGCTGCGCCTGGGGGCCGCCAGTGACGGTCGCAGCGCCGGCTGGTTGCCGGCCGAACAGGTCAGCGACTGGAAGCAGAGTCTGGTGCTGAAATTCACCGAGCGTTCCGGTCGTGCACCGGTGATGTTCGTGCGTCAGGCCAGCGAGCTGGAGCGTTTGTTGGCGGACCCTGCGGCGGCCAAGAACCTGCTGCTCAAGGCACAGAAGAATCCCCAGGACGAACAGCAGGTGCTGGCCCTGGAACCCAACGCCAGCGCGGTGCCACAGGACCAGTTCTACCTGCTGCCGATCTTCGATTCCAAGGAGAGTTTCGACGAGAACGGCCAGCCGGTGCAGTTGCTCAATGTGGCTTCCATCGACCCGGGCAACAGCCCGCAGAGCATCAGTGACAGTAGCGGCAAGCGCCTGCCGGCCAATACTCCTCCGGCGGCCGGCGATGCCTTCCGCACTGCGGTGGTGCTGGTGGTGGACACCTCGGTGTCGATGCAGCCCTACATCGACCAGGTGCGCGATGTGGTGCACGAGCTGCAAAGCAAGATCGCCCAGCGCGGCGAGCTGGACAGCGTCAGCTTCGGCCTGGTGGGCTTTCGCAACAACACCAGCAAGACCCCGGGCCTGGAGTACGTGACCAAGACCCTGGTGACCCTGGACCAGGGTCGCGATCCCCAGCGCTTCCAGGAGCTGGTGAGCCAGGTCAAGGCCACCAGCGTCTCCAGCCATTCGTTCAACGAAGACGCCTTTGCCGGCGTGATGCAGGCCGTGGAGGGCATGGACTGGAAGGGCTATGGCGGCCGCCTGATCCTGCTGGTCAGCGATGCCGGGGCGCTGCGCAAGAACGACCCTTACAGCCGCACCCAGATGAACGAGGCGGAAGTGCGCCAGGCAGCCCTAGGCAAGCAGATCAAGATCTACGCCCTGCACCTGCGTACCGATGCCGGCAAGAAGAACCACGCCCAGGCGGAAACCCAGTACCGGGTGCTGACCGCCGACGCCAACCCGAAGATCGGCGACCTGTACATTCCGGTGCCCGGCGGCGATGTGGGCAAGTTCGGCGAGCGGGTCGACGAGATCGGCACGGTGTTCGCCGACCTGGTGCATCAGGTGCGCAGCAACCAGAGCCAGGAAGTCCCGGTGCTGGCGGCGGCGCCGAGCATCGCGCAGAAGTCGGCGGCCATCGGCTACGCCATGCACATGGATTTCCTCGGCCGCAAGTCCGCCAGCCAGGCGCCCCAGCTGGTCAGCGCCTGGACCGCCGACCGCGACCTGACCAACCCGGCGCTGCCGGCGTTCCAGGTCTGTGTGATGCTCACCAAGCTGCAACTCAACGACTTGCAGCAGTCGCTGAAACTGATCGTCGACGCGGCGCGCAAGACCCAGACCTCGCCCAAGGATTTCTTCCAGGAAATCGCCAGCGCCAGTGCCTACATGAGCCGCGACCCGTCGGCCCTGCGCAAGGGCGGCAACCTGGCCGACGGCGGCGTGCTGGGGGAATACCTGGAAGGCCTGCCGTACCGCAGCAAGTCGCTGAACATGACCCAGGACCTGTGGCTGTCCCTGAGCGTGGCCGAGCAGGAAGACTTCATCGACGAGCTGGATTCGAAGATCCGCCTCTACGAAACCTTCCATAACGACCTGGCCAACTGGGTGCGCTTCGGTGATGCCGAGCCGGGTGATGCCCTGTACCGCGTTCCGTTGTCGACCCTGCCGTGATGCTCAATCTGGCGCAGGTGCACAAGAGCCGCGGCGAGGGTCGCCAACGCTACAGCCTGGTGATCCCCAGGCTGCAACTGCGTGCCGGTGATCAACTGGCGGTGGTCGGCCCCAGCGGTTGCGGCAAGAGCACGCTGCTGGACCTGCTGGCGCTGGTGCTGGCCCCGGATTCGGCGGCGCG
>NZ_VYKE01000222.1:0-5875 GCF_032424515.1 Pseudomonas sp. JV245A | reverse complement strand
GCCATTGCAGGAGGCCAACACCCGCCCATCCGCCAGCCGCGCCCTGAGCGCCGCCCGACGTCCGGCCCTGGCACGGCGCCAGGTGCTCGGTGCACTGCTGCTGGCTGGCCTGGGCTGGGGCACCTGGCGCAACAGCCCGCTGCCCCAGGCCCTGAGCCGCTGGCGTGCCGACTACGCCACCGGCACCGGGGAAGTCCGCGACACGCTGCTCAGCGACGGTACGCGCCTGTGGCTCAATGCCCTGAGCGCGGTGGATGTGCGCTACAGCACCGAGCAGCGGCTGCTGGCGTTGCACCAGGGGGAGATCCTCATCGACACCGCCAAGGACCCGCAGCGGCCATTCCTGGTGCAGACCGAACACGGCCGCCTGCGCGCCCTGGGCACGCGCTTCAGCGTGCGCTGCGGCGCCAGCGACAGCCTGCTCAACGTCTACGCCGGCGCGGTGGAGGTACGCAGCGCCAGTGGCTTGCAGGTGCAGGTGGTGAATGCCGGCCAGCAGCTGCGCTTCGATGGCCGCACCCTGGGGCCGCTGCAGGCCGCCAGTGCCGCCCGCGAAGCCTGGAGCCACGGCCTGCTGCTGGCCGACAACCTGCCCCTGGAGCAACTGCTGGAGGAACTGGGGCGCTATCGCAACGGCCACCTGGGTTGCGACCCGGCCATCGCCCAACTGCCGGTGATGGGCTCTTTCCCCTTGCACGACTCCGACCAGGCCCTGGCCCTGCTGGAAGCGGCGTTGCCGGTGCGGGTCAAGCGCCTGGCGTCCTGGTGGGTGACCCTGGAGCCACGTACCTGAAGCCGGAAAACTTTTTTTCACCTGGCAGGTTCCCTTTTTCCGACGCCCTTCGGTTAACCCGGTAACAGTCCTCACATTGCCGACCCACAAGGGAACCCCATGCCATCACCCCGTCGTTCGCGCCTGCCCTTTCATACCCTGCCCCTGTGCACCGCACTGCTGTGCGGCGCCGCGCCCTGGGCCCACGCTGCTGCCGATGCGGGCCAGAACCAGCCCCAGGCTGAACGGCGCAGCTACAGCATCGGCCCCGGGCCGCTGGTCACGGTGCTCAACCGCTTCGCCGAGCAGAGCGCGGTGTTCATTGCCGGGCACAACGACCTGGCTGCCGGCAAGCAGAGCCCCGGCCTGAACGGCCGCTACAGCGTCGCAGAGGCCCTGCAACTGCTGCTGGCGAACTCCGGGCTGCAAGCCCAGGCGGTCAGCGGCGGCTATGTGCTCAAGGCACTTCCCGCCACCAGCGGCCCGCTGCAACTGGGCACCACGCAGATTTCCGCCCAGGGCCTGGGCAGCGTCACCGAAGGCAGCCAGAGCTACACCACCGGGGCCAGCGCCTCGGCCACCGGCCTCAACCTGTCGCTGCGCGAAACCCCGCAAACGGTGACGGTGATCACCCGCCAACAGATGGACGACCAGGGCGCCACCAGCATCGCCGACACCCTGCGCCGGGCCCCCGGGGTCAGCGTGCAGAACTACGACAGCGAGCGCTGGGAGTTCTCCAGCCGCGGCTTGCCCATCACCAATTTCCAGTACGACGGGGTCAACGCCACCTACGACGGGGTCTACGACTACGGCACCACCAGCACCGACATGGCGACCTTCGACCGGGTGGAAATCATCAAGGGCGCCACCGGCCTGATGACCGGCTCCGGTGACCCGTCGGCCACCGTCAACCTGATCCGCAAGCGGCCGACCAAAGAGTTCAAGGCCTCGGTCACCGGCACCGTCGGTTCCTGGGACAACTACCGCAGCGAAGGCGATATCTCTGGGCCCCTGACCGAAAGCGGCAACCTGCGCGGACGCTTTGTCGGGGTCTATCAGGATCGCAGCTCGTACCTGGATCACTACCAGAACACCAAGGACATCGCCTACGGCATTCTCGAAGCCGACCTGACCCCGGACACCCTGCTGACCTTCGGCCTGGACCAGCAGAACACCCGTTCCCGAGGCGCCACCTGGACCGGCTTCCCGATGTACTTCAGCGACGGCTCGCGGACCCGCTTCTCCCGCTCGTTCAACCCGGCCACCGACTGGAGCCGCCGCGACTTCAAGAACCAGACCCTGTTCACCTCCCTGGAACAGCAACTGGCCAATGACTGGACCCTGAAGGTCAGCTACGACCACCTGCGCCGCCAGCACGACACCCTGCTGGGCTCGGCCAGCGGCGGCAACCCGGACCAGGCCAGCGGCGACGGCATGTTCATGTACATGGGCAAGTTCAAGGGCGACCAGCGCCAGGACAACCTCGACATCAACCTGCACGGCCCCTTCAGCCTGTTCGGCCGCGAGCACGAGCTGATCGCCGGCTTCATGCTGATGAACGCCAGACAGGACATCCCGGTCCACGGTTCGGTGTACCCGCCAGTGGGCGGCAGCATCTACGACTGGCGCGGCGAGTTCGCCAAGCCGGACATCCCGAAGATCGGCGACAACGACATCCTCCAGCGCCAGACCGGCGCCTACCTGGCCACCCGCCTCAAGCCCACCGACGACCTGGCGGTGATCCTCGGCACCCGGGTCAGCGACTTCAAGGGCATCGACAACACCCGCTACCTCGACCCCAACAGCCCCGACGCACGCCAGCGCTACCAGCAGACCGGCGTGGTCACCCCCTATGCCGGGCTGGTCTACGACCTCAACGACAGCTACTCGCTGTACACCAGCTACACCAGCATCTACCAGCCGCAGATGAGCAAGGACGTCGACGGCAAGATCCTCGACCCGGTGCAGGGCGACAGCTACGAAGCCGGGATCAAGGCCGAGTACCTGGATGGCCGGGTCAACGCCAGCTTCGCGGTGTTCCACACCGAGCAGGACAACGTCGCGCAACTGGTGGACGGCTGGGGCATCGACGCCATCTACCGCCCGACCAAAGGCGCGACCACCAAGGGTTTCGAGGTCGAGGTGGCTGGCGAGCTTAGCGAAGGCTGGAACCTGTCGGCCGGCTACAGCTACAACCACACCCGCGACGCCAATCACGACTACGTCTACGGCTCGGTGCTGCAGAGCACCGAACCGCAGCAGGTGGCGCGGCTGTTCAGCACCTACCGCCTGCCCGGCGCCTGGGACCGCCTGACGGTGGGCGGCGGGGTCAACTGGCAGAGCCAGTTCTTCGGCAAGGTGTACCAGCCCGACCCGAGCGATACGGTCAATGGCGGGCATGACTCGCGCATCACCCAGGACGGCTACTTCCTGGTGGATGCCATGGCCCGCTACCAGTTCAGCCAGCACCTGAGCTCGACCCTGAACGTGAAGAACCTCTTCGACAAGAAGTACTACACCGGTATCGGCAACTTCAGCACCGGCTTCTACGGCGAGCCGCGCAGCCTGCAACTGGCCACCCGCTGGGACTTCTAGCCCCGCGCCGATCCACGGTAGCCCGCTCCGGCTGCGGGTTGACTACGCTTGTGCGAGCGTGCTCAACCCGCAGAGGAGCGCCCCCATGCAACGCATCCAGACCATCACCCCGTGCCTGTGGTTCGACCATCAGGCCCACGAGGCCGCACAGTTCTACTGCTCGATCTTCGAGCACTCGCGCATCACCCACGTCAGCCACTACGGCAAGGCCGGCTTCGAGTTCCATGGCCGCGCCGAAGGCTCGGTGATGAACGTGGCGTTCGAGCTTGACGGCCAGGGCTTCAGTGCCCTCAACGGCGGCCCGGCGTTTACCTTCAACGAAGCGGTGTCGCTGCAAGTGCACTGCCGCACCCAGGCCGAACTCGACCACTACTGGAATGCCCTGGGGTTTGGCGGCCCGAAACAGGCCCAGCAATGCGGCTGGCTCAAGGACCGCTTCGGGCTGTCCTGGCAGATCGTGCCGCAGACGCTCGCGCAGATGATGTGCGACCCCGACCCGGCCCGTTCCGAGCGAGTGATGCAGGCCCTGCTGGGGATGAAAAAACTCGATATCGCGACGCTGCAACGCGCCTTCGACGCGCGAAGCTAATACACTCGTGGCCGGTCCTTGAGCGATGGATATGGCCTTGACGAAAACCGCCCCGCCCTCTGCAGACGCCCCCCTCTTCTGGCGCGATGCGGCCCTGCCCTTCATCGAGGCCCGCTCCATCGCCGACGGGCGCAAGGTCTGCTATTGCGCTCATGCCCATGAGCAGTTCTCCATCGGCTGCATCACCGCAGGTGTCAGTACCTACGTCAGCGAGCAGACGCAAAGGCAGGTGGGCGCCGGCACCGTGGTGCTGATGAACCCCGGGGTGGTCCACGCCTGCAACCCCATCGACGACCAGCCCTGGTCGTACCGCATGCTGTACGTCGACACGCCCTGGCTGACCCGCCTGCAACATGAACTGGGCGTGAGCCCCGAGTTGCAGTTCCAGCCCTTCGAGGAAACCAGCAGCGACGACCCACAACTCTTCGCCGACCTCGAGCAGCTGTACCACGCCCTCGTGGACCCACAGGCCGAGACGCTGCACAAGCACAGCTGCGTGGTGGCGTTCTTCAGCGAGCTGCAACAGCGCCTGAACCCGGCCAAGGCCCTACCCCGGGAGAACAACCACAAGCTTGAGCGGGCCGCGCAGTTCATCCGCCAGCACTGTACCGAGCCCCTGGACCTGGAACAGATCTGCCAGGCTGCGCAGCTTTCGGCCTCCTACCTGATCCGCGCCTTCAAGCAGCAGTACGGCATGGCGCCCCATGCCTACCTGGTCAACCGGCGGGTGCAGTTCGCCCAGGCCCGCCTGCGCCAGGGCGTGCCGATCGCCGAGGTGGCGCAGGCCGCCGGCTTCGCCGATCAGGCGCACTTGCAGCGCGCGTTCAAGCAGCATCTGGGGGCCACCCCGGGCCAGTACCAGGGGCCGCGACGGGCCAGGCGCGGCGAACCCCAGGCCCACTGACGCCCAACTGCGCTCAAAGCAGCAGGCAGGCCGCGCTGACTGCCAGCAAGGCGGCCATGGCCCGGTTGAACAGGCGCATGCCCGCCGGGTTGCCCAGGTAATGGCGCAAAAAACTGCCGGCATAGGCCCAACAGGCCACCGACAGGTAGCAGATGACCAGGTACACCGCCGCGAACAGCCACACCAGCCGCGCCTCGCCATCGGCGGCGAAGGCCCCCATGCCGGCCACGCAAGCCAGCCAGGCCTTGGGGTTGAGCCACTGCATCAGGGCGCCATACCAGGCCGACGGCGCCCGAGGCTGGCCCTCGGTATCCAGCCGGCCATCGTCCCGGGCCAGCTTCCAGGCCATGTACAGCAGGAAGGCCACGCCGGACAGGCGGATGCCCTGGGTCAGGGCCGGCCACTGGCGCAGCAGTTCGTGCAGCCCCAGGCCGACCAGCACCAGCAACAGGACAAACCCCAGGGTGGCCCCGGCCACATGGCGCAGGCTGGCCCGGAAGCCGAACCGCGCACCGCTGCCCAGGGCGACGATGTTCACCGGCCCCGGGGTAATGGAGGCCGCCAGGGCAAAGGCCGCCATGGAAAACACTACGCTCATCACTTGCCTCTTTGTCTCTGTGGGTTGGAGCCGCACAGACTACGAGGCCGGGGTGAGGCGGTATTGAACAAAACTACCCTGCCGGTGACGGGCTGTCGTGACACCGCGCAGGCCGCGACGAACTTGTGGATCGCGCCCGGCAATCAACTATTGAATCGGGTCACCAGTGCATTGAGTTCATGGGCGGTGGACTCAAGGTCGCCACCAATGCTGCAGGAGTGCACGGCAATATCGGCATTCTGGTCCGAGACCCGGGCGATATTGCTGATCTGCTCGGAGATTTCCTCGGCCACATGGGCCTGCTGCTCCGACGCCGCGGCCATCTGCTGGCTCATCTGGTGAATGCGCTCCACCGCCGAGTTGATGCCGTCCAGCGCCTGCTGGGTGCTGACTACCTGGGTCACCCCGGAGCGCGCC
>NZ_VYKE01000221.1:0-5880 GCF_032424515.1 Pseudomonas sp. JV245A | reverse complement strand
GGTGGTGCTTTCGCCGCCCATGACCAGGGCCACCCCCACCAGCCCTTCGTTGCCCACCACGGCGATTTCCGCCGAGGCGCCGTTCTCCATCAGGTACAGCAGCGACACCACTGCATCGGTGGGGAAGTACACGTGGCGCGGTATGTCCCCGGACTCGTAGAGCACCTGGCCCAGGCTCAGGGCCACCGGCTTGAGGTGGGGCAGCAGGCGCTCCTGCACCGCCGCCGGCAGTGCATTGAGCAAGTGATTGGGCCCGTGCCCAAGGTTGTCGAACATCTCAGAACCACCGGATGGCAAGGCGTCAGCGCTCACTCAGGGTAGTCCAGGGTGTGGCCGGGTGTCTGTCATGGTGCCGGCTCCGTATGGGTCGCTGTCGGGGTATGCCCGGCCTGCGCGGGCAGGGCCGCGGGCCAGGTGAGCAGCACCCGGCGCGTACTGCCGTCATCCAGCAGCGGTATGGCCAGCCCCACCAGCGGCCGGCCGTCCAGGCTCAGGCTGAGGGTGGCGCCGGGGTTCTGCCGCACTTCAATACGGTAGAGCGTCTCGCCGAACCGATAGTCCAGGCTGTAGCCCGGCCAATGCGCCGGGATCACCGGTTCGATGTACAGGCTCTGGCCTTCGCGGCGCAGGCCCAGCAGCGACTCGACGATCAGCCGGTAAGTCCAGCCCGCCGAACCGGTGTACCAGCTCCAGCCGCCGCGCCCGGTGTGGGGCGCCACGCCATAGACGTCGGCGGCCATCACGTAGGGCTCGACCCGGTAGGTGGCGACCTGTTCGGCACTGCGCCGGCTTACCGGGTTGATCATGTGCAGCAGCTCCCAGGCCCGGGCACTGTCTCCCAGGCGGGCGAAGGCCATGCTGGCCCAGACCGCGGCATGAGTGTACTGGCCGCCATTTTCCCGCACACCGGGCACGTAGCCCTTGATGTAGCCCGGGTCCAGGGAGCTGTGGGCGAACGGTGGGTCGAGCAGCAGCACCACGCCGCTGTCGCGACGCACCAGGTGCTGGTCCAGGGAGGCCATGGCCTGGTGCTGGCGGGCATCGCTGGCGGCGCCGGACAGCACCGACCAGCTCTGGGCGATGGAGTCGATGCGGCACTCCTGGTTGCTGGCGCTGCCCAGGATCTGGCCATCGTCGAACCAGGCGCGGCGATACCACTGGCCGTCCCAGGCCTGGCTGTCGAGGGCGGCGCGCAAGGCCAGGGCCTGGGCGCGGCACTCCCGGGCGAAGTCCGGGTCCTGGTGCTGCTCGGCGGTGACGGCAAAGCGTTGCAGCACTTCATGGCCGAAGAAGCCCAGCCACACGCTTTCCCCCAGGCCGTGTTCACCGACCCGGTTCATGCCGTCGTTCCAGTCCCCGGTGCCCATTAGCGGCAAGCCGTGGACCCCGCGCCGCTGGCCGTGCTCGATGGCGCGCCGGCAGTGCAGGTAGAGGCTTTCCCGCAGCCCGCTGGCCTGGGGCAGGTCGTAGTAGGACTCTTCCCCGGAATTGAGCAGGCGGCCTTCCAGGTAACCCACTTCGACCTCCAGCACGCTGTGGTCGCCGGTGATCTGTACATAGCGGCTGGTGGCCAGGGGCAGCCACAGGAAATCATCGGAGCAGCCGGTGCGCACCCCGCGATTCTGTGGCGGGTGCCACCAGTGCTGGACGTCGCCCTCGGGATACTGGTGGGCGGCGCACAGCAACAGGTGCTCGCGGGCCAGGGCCGGCTCGGCGTGGATCATCGCCATGCTGTCCTGCAACTGGTCGCGAAAGCCGATGGCACCGCCGGACTGGTAGAAACCGCTGCGGGCCCAGAAGCGGCAGGCAATGGTCTGGTACATCAGCCAGCCGTTGGCCATGACGTCGATGGCCGGGTCCGGTGTGCGCACCTGTACCGCGCCGAGGCTGCGCTGCCAATGCTGGTGCACGGCCGCAAGCTCGGCCTGCGCCATCTGGCTGCCGCGGTACTGCAGGACCCGGCGGGTGGCGGCCTTGGCATCCACTTCGGCCCCCAGGCGGAACAGCACCTCCCGGCTCTGGCCGTCCTCCAGTTCCAGGCTCACCTGCATCGCCGCGCAGGGGTCGAAACCGGCACCGGAGCGCCCGGACAGGCGCCCCCGAGTCAACGCTGCCGGCGCCGCGAGGCTGCCGTTGCGGCCGATGAACTCACTGCGATCGCCGGTGAAGCTGCTGACCTCGGCGTCCGTATCGAGAAACGCCACGTGCCCGGAAAACTCCATGTTGTAGGGGTTGCGGGCGAACAGTGCGCCGCTCACCGGGTCGCTTTCGCTGACCACGTGCATGGCCGAGCGGCTGCGGGACTCTCCCAGCACCCATTCCACATAGCAGGTGGCCGACAAGCGCCGTGGCCGACCGCTGAGGTTGCGGATCTTCAGCCGCGAGAACTTGATCGGCGCCTGCAGCGCCACATAAACCGTGAGCTCGCTGTGGATGCCGTCCTCTTCATGCTCGAAGACGCTGTAGCCGAAGCCGTGGCGGGTGCGGTAGCTGCCGCTTCCGGGGCAGGGCTGGGGAGTGGGCGACCAGACCCGCCCGCTGTCTTCGTCGCGCAGGTACAGGGCCTCGCCGCTGGGGTCACTGACCGGGTCGTCGTGCCACGGGCTGAGGCGGTATTCGTGGGCGTTCTCACGCCAGCTGTAGGCGCCGCCGGTTTCCGAAATCACCGTGCCGAACAGCGGGTTGGCGAGCACGTTGGCCCAGGGCGCGGGCGTCGGCTGCCCGGGGTTGAGGGTGATCAGGTATTCACGGCCGTCGCTGCTGAAACCGCCGTAGGGGGTTTCCAGGATCAGCTCTGGCGCTGCAGCGGTGCTGGCTCGGCTGGCGGGTGGTGGCAGGCGTACCAGGGGCGCTTCCAGGCGCGGCAGCGAAGGGTCGGCGCGGCGCCGGTGGACTTGCTCGGCGAGGCTGCCGCGGCTGTCGCTGACCACCAGGCGCGCCACCGCCAGCATCAGCGTGCGGTCCTCGCCGGACAGTTGCTGGGCCGGGCGCACGAAGATGCCCCCCGGGCGGTCGATCAGGCTGGCTTCGCTGCCGGAGGTCACCAGGCCCATGATCAGGTCCTGGAGCTGCTGGCGGTAACCCGCCTGGTCCTCGTTCCAGATCACCAGGTCCACCGCCAGGCCTTTTTGCCGCCAGTAGGCGTGGGCCTTGATCAACTGCTGCACCAGGGCAATGTTGGCCAGGTCGCCCACTTGCAGCAGGACGATCGGCAGGTCGCCGGAAATGCCCTGGCCCCAGAGCCCGGACTGGCTGCGCCGGTTGGCCTGCAGCAGGCTGTTGTCGGCGCGCAGGGTGGCGTTGGCGTAGAGCAGCGAAGCTGCCATCTGCTGGAACAGCCGGGCCTCGGCCAGGGACGCGTTGAGCTGGCGCAACAGCACCTGGCTGTGGGTCCAGGCCAGGTCGAAGACCCGGTCCGCCAGGTGCCGGTCGCGGTATTTGTGGATCAGTTGCAGGCAGTGTTCACGGCTTTCGGCGACCCCGGTCACCAGGTCGATGGTGGCGCTCTGGCCGGGGTCGAGGGTGATCCGGCAGCGGATCGCCACGATCGGGTCGAGCACCGGCCCGGCGCTGCCCGAGAGCCGCTCGGTCTGCGGGTCCAGGGCCTGGGGCGCGGCCAGGTCGCGGCCACGGCCGATAAAGCGCGCGCGGTCGGTTTCATAGGAAATCGCGTCGATGTCCACGCCGTGGGCCGCCAGCAGGTGGCACATCCAGGGCACCGGCTGCTCCTGGGAACGTGGCCGGCGGCTGCAGACGATGGCCTGCCAATCGGGCAGCAGTTCGGTCTCGATGAACAGGTTGCTGAAGGCCGGGTGGGCGGCATCGCTTGGAGCTGGGGCCAGCACCACTTCGGCGTAGCTGGTGAGCTCGATGCTGCGGCGTACCCGGGCGCGGTTGCAGATGTGCAGACGGCGCAGCTCGATGGGGTCTTCGGGGGACACGACGATTTCCGTGTGGCTGTCGAAGTCCTGTTCACGCACGCGGAATTCGGCCCGGGCGTCGGTGAAGATCGCCTCGAAGCTTGAAGGGAGGCCTCGGGTCGGCTGGTAGGCGGCGGACCAGAACGTGCCGCTGGCCACGTCCCGCAGGTAGCAGAACTGGCCCCAGTGATCGCGGGTCGGGTCTTCGTGCCAGCGGGTCACCGCCAGCTCGTTGCAGCGGCTGTAGCCGCCGCCGGCGCTGCTGAGCATGACGTGGTAGTGGCCGTTGGAAAGCAGTTGCACCGCCGGGCGCTTGCGGTCCGGGTCGGCGAACACCCGCAGTTTGTTCTCGTGGGCCCGGGCGGCTTCGTCGGCCGCCGGGGCACCGGCAGCATGCAGGTACTGGGCGGCGGTTTTCGGCACTCGTTCCTGCAACAGCAGGGCGATGGCCTGGAACTGCGGGGCGGATTCGAAGCGCCGCTGCATGGGCTGGTCCAGCAGCAGCCATGCCAGGGACAGCAGGCTCATGCCCTGGTGGTGGGCCATGAACGATTGCACCACGGCATGGTTCTGGCCCCGGGGCAGGCGCGACTCGGTGTAGTCCACGGCTTCATAGAGGCCGAAGCGGCCCTGCAGGCCCAGCTGGGCCAGGCGCTGCAGGTTCTGGCAGGCTGCCTGGGGCGCCACCATCAGCGCCAGGACGCTGGCGTAGGGCGCCACCACCCGTTCCGCGCCGAGGCCACGCTTGAGCCCCAGCCCCGGCACGCCGAACGCCCGGTACTGGTAGTTGAACTGGCTGTCGAGGGTGTTGTAGCCCGACTCGGACACGCCCCAGGGCAGGCCCAGTTGCTGGCCGTGCTCGATCTGCAGGGCCACGGCGGCGTGGCAGGTCTGGTCCAGCAGGGTGCCCTGGTAACTGGGCATCACCAGCATCGGCATCAGGTATTCGAACATCGAACCGGTCCAGGACAGCAGCACCGGGGTACCGGCGCTGCTGGTGAGCAGGCGGCCGAGGGCAAACCAGCTTTCCTGGGGCAACTGCCCCTGGGCGATGGCGACAAAATGGGTCAGGCGCACTTCCGAGGCCAAGAGGTCGTAGTAGCCGGCATCCAGGCGGTGCTCGTCGGCGTTGTAGCCGATCACCAGCAGATGGCGCCGGGTGTCGTAGAGGAAGCCGAAATCCATCTGCGCCATGCCGGTCACCTGCTCCAGCAACTGGTTCACCGCGGTGCAGCGTTCCAGCGCCAGTTCCCGTAGCGCGGCGATCCGCCCATGGTGCCGGGGCAGCCAATAGTCGGTGTCCAGCTCGGCCAGCTGGCGCCAACTGAGGAGGCCGAAGCGGCGACCGTCGGCCATGGGCGGTGGGGTGCGCCAGAGCAATTCGTCATGCAGGTCGCGACATTGCGCGGTCAGCGCCTGGTGCCAGAAGGCGCTGTCATCGGATGCCTCGCCGTGGGAGTCGGCGGCGCTCTCGCCAATGCGTTGCAACAGGCCCAGCAGGCCCTCGGCGCTGACCCCGGCATGCAGGCTCAGGTGTTCATGCACGGCGCGGGTTTCCAGGCGCCAGCGCAGCACGGCCGCGGTGTCCTGACCCGCTGCGGTGAGGGCGTCCTGGAGCACGTCGAGGCAGTCCAGCAGGCCGTTGGCGATCTGCACCGGGGACGGCGGGCTGTCCATCAGGCCCTGCAAGCCCGGGCGCAGGGTCAGCAGCATCCCGGCCAGGTTGCCGCTGTCCACCGTGGACACATAGCGCGGTGGCAAGGGCTCCAGGCTCTGGGTGTCGTACCAGTTGTAGAAGTGCCCGCGATAGCGCTCCAGCCGGCCCATGCTGGCGAGCATCCGTTCCAGGCGCTGCAGCAGCCGGCTGCTGCTCAGGTAGCCGAAGTCATGGGCCGCCAGGTGCGCCAGCAGGGCCAGGCCCAGGTTGGTGGGGGACGTGCGATGGGCTACCCGCTGCTGG
>NZ_VYKE01000220.1:0-5899 GCF_032424515.1 Pseudomonas sp. JV245A | reverse complement strand
CGCAGCCTGCGGCAGCGGCTACAGGGAGCTGGGTAGGCACTCTCATGGTTACAGACCCGCAGCCATGGCTTTGTCGATCAGCCAGTTCATCGACGGGCCGCGGTCGCTGCTGACTTCCACCGGGCGGCCGGCGAAGGCGCTGCTCAGGGGCGCGTCGGGCTTGATCTGTACGCGGATGTCGGAGGACAGGTCGTTGCTGTTGAGGCTGGCGCTGCTGACGATGGTGCCGGTGCGCACTTCATCCTCGCCGGCGATCTGGAAGTTGACCTTGGTGCCCGGGCGCACGTCGCCGAACTGGCGGTAGGAGAACCGCGCCTCGACATTGGCCAGGCTATTGCGCGGCACCAGTTGGAAGATCACGTCGCCCTTGCTGGCGTACTGCCCGTCGGCCACCAGTTGCTGGGCCACGGTGCAGTCGCAGGGGGAGGTCAGGGTGCCGGTCATCTGCTTGCCGAACAGTTCCTCGACCTTGGCCGGTTGCAGCTGGTTTTCGTCCAGGTGGCCCTTGAGCACGTCCAGCATGCTGGTGCTGAAGCTGGCCAGGGGCGCGCCTTTGGCGACGCTGCCATCGGTCTGCACCAGGCTCTGCACGGTGCCGTCGCGCGGCATCGTGACGTTCATCCCCGGAACGTTGACCAGGCCGGCCTCGGCGTGGCTGACGAAGTACATGCCGTACACCGACTTGAGGATGAAACCGAAGGCGGCAAGGCCGACGATGAAGATCCCGGCGCTGAAGGTCACCGCCCGCAGGCGCCCCAGCGGAGTCATGCCGCTGCCGCTGTCCTTGTTCTTGCGCGCCTTGGTGAAGTTGTCGCGCTGCAGGGTGGCGAGCACGTCGCCCATGCTGACGATGTCGCCGGCCAGGTGCGAGGTGATCAGGTGGCGCAGGGTGGAGATGTCCTGGGGTTCGAGGTTCTGGAACTGGCAACCGACCCGGCCGCTCTGGCGATCGAAGGAGCGGACCTGCAGCTCGACGTCCATGGCCAGGCCGAGGTTGTCGATGACAAATTGCAGGCGGCCCTTGTGCACTTCGCCCACGGTCAGCATCTGCTGCCCGGCGTTGAAGCTCAGGCCGCCGGCGGAGAGGTCGTGGACCCGCACTTCAAGAGGCTTGGCCTCGGTTCCGAAGAAGCGCAGCTTGGCCGGGATCTTGACCCGGGCGTGCTGGCGTTGGGCTTCGGATTCATGCACTACATTGACGTTCACGGCGGTGTTCATAGAGTCGATTTCCTAGTTAATTCAGGCAAGGCGGTTCAGACCATCAGCAGCAGGACAGCGACGAACACGCTGCCGGCCGAGAAGGTCATGGTCCGAGACGACCAGGTGTTGAACCAACGTTGAAAACTGGCCAGGTCGCGGGTCAGCTTGGTGTCCTGGCGGGTCCAGGATTGCTGGTCGAGGCGGAAGAACACGTAGATCTTCACCAGCGCGCCGACGATCTGGTTGTAATAGAGAATCAAGGGGTAGGCCGGGCCGATGCGGTGCCCCGAGCAGGACAGCAGCAGGGTCAGTATCAGGCGGGTAATGCCGATCCACAGCAGGTAGGCCAGGATGAAGGCGGTGCCGTACTTGAAGCTGGCGATGATCGCCACGGTCAGGCCCAGCAGCGAGGTCCACATCGACACGCGCTGGTCGAACAGCACCACGCTGGTGAACAGCCCCAGGCGTTTCATGCCCAGGCCGAGGGCCCGGGAGTTCTGCCGCAGGTTGTTGCCGTACCAGCGGAACATCAGCTTGCGGCTGGCCTTGATGAAGCTCTTCTCCGGCGGGTGCTCCACGGTGTTGATTGCCGCGTCAGGCACGTAGAAGGTGTCGTAGCCCAGGCGCATCAGGCTGAACCAGCTGGACTTGTCGTCGCCGGTAAGGAACTTGAAGCGGCCCAGGCGCCAGTGCTGCAGGGAGTCGCTTTCCACGTCGGCGATGAAGTCCGGGTCGGTGACCACGGTGGCGCGGAACACCGACATGCGCCCGGTCATGGTCAGCACGCGCTTGGACAGGGCCATGGAGCACATGTTGATGTGGCGCTGGGCGAAGCGCAGCTTGTGCCATTCGCTCATGATGTAGCCGCCGCGCACTTCGCAGAATTCGTTGGTGGTCAGGCCGCCGACATTGCCGAACAGCTGGAACCAGGGCACGGTCTTGCGTACCACGCCTTCGCCGAGCACGGTGTCACCGTCGATCACCGCTACCACGGCGCGGCTGTCCGGCAGGTGGCGGGAGATGGCACGAAAGCCGAAGGCCAGGCCATCACGCTTGCCGGTGCCGGGGATGCGCACGAAGTCCAGCTTGACCCGCTCCGGCGGGTTCATCCGCGCCCACAGGCTTTTCACCAGCAGCTCGTCGGACATTTCCACGATCGAGCAGACCACGGTGGTGGGGAAGCCGCAGTCGATGGCTTCACGGATGACCGAGCCGTAGACCTGGGCGGTGGTCAGCGCGTCTATCCGGAAGCTGGTGACCATCAGGTACACATGGGACGGGTCCGCCGCGCTGCCGAGCTTGTGCACCTTGCGCCGCAGGTGCGGGTAGACCACGTAGAGAAACAGCATGCCGCGCACGAAGTGCGTGGCACCCATCGAGTAGCGCCAGATGCCCACGGCGCCAATCAGGAAAATGAAGTCCTTGGACTGTGAGTCGAAGGTCGAGGCGGGCAGCAACAAGGCCATGCCCATCAGCAAACTCGAGTAGAACAGCCAACCGGCGGCCTGAAGCAGGCCGTGCTTTAGCCTGTGCATAATCTGCGTCCATCAAGGTCTCGGGCGAGCCTGTGGGGTGGCCCGAGGGGGGTTAAGGCAGGCATGGAGATCTGGGAGGGCCAGATCGCTGGCCAGCCAGCTCCTACGGGGATGGGGTAGGAGCCGGCTGGCTGGCGAACCCTTACCAGCAGATCCCTTCGGTACGGCCTTTGCTGCAGGTAGCCTTGGACATGAAGCCCACCAGGTCGATGACCTGCTTGCCGTGGGGCACGTCTTCGGCCAGGGCGCGGAACTTCTCGTCGCGGTTGCCGAGAATGATCACGTCGGAGTTGCCGATTACCGCGTCGAAGTCCGAGTTGAGCAGGGACGAAACGTGGGGGATCTTCGACTCGATGTAGTCCTTGTTGGCGCCGTGAACCCGGGCGTACTCGACGTTGCTGTCGTAGATGCTCAGGTCGAAGCCCTTGCCGATGAGCATTTCCGCCAGTTCCACCAGCGGGCTCTCGCGCAGGTCGTCGGTGCCGGCCTTGAAGCTCAGGCCCAGCAGGGCGACCTTGCGCTTGTCATGGCTGGAAACGATGTCGAAGGCGTTCTGCACCTGGGATTCGTTGCTGCGCATCAGCGAGTTGAGCAGGGGCGCCTCAATGTCCAGGGAGCCGGCGCGGTAGGTCAGGGCGCGCACGTCCTTGGGCAGGCACGAGCCGCCGAAGGCGAAGCCCGGGCGCATGTAGTACTGGGACAGGTTGAGGGTCTTGTCCTGGCAGACCACGTCCATCACTTCACGGCCGTCCACGCCCACCGCCTTGGCGATGTTGCCGATCTCGTTGGCAAAGGTGACCTTGGTGGCGTGCCAGACGTTGCAGGTGTACTTGATCATCTCGGCGACTTCGATGTCCTTGCGGATGATCGGTGCATCGAGCTCTTCGTACAGCGCTTGCAGCACATCACCGGAGGCCTGGTCGAACTGGCCGATCACGGTCATGGGCGGGAAGTCGTAGTCCTTGATCGCGGTGCTTTCACGCAGGAACTCGGGGTTCACCGCGACGCCGAAATCCACCCCGGCCTTCTTGCCCGAGCAGTCTTCGAGGATCGGGATCACCACGTTCTTCACGGTGCCCGGCAGCACGGTGCTGCGCACCACGATGGTGTGGCGGGTGGCCTTGTCACGCAGGACGAAACCGATCTCGCGGCACACCGATTCGATGTAGTCCAGTTCCAGGTCGCCGTTCTTCTTGCTCGGGGTACCGACGCAGATCATCGACAGGTCGGTATCGCGAATGGCCTCGGCGAAGTTGGTGGTGCCACGCAGACGAGCGGTCTGGATTCCTTGCGCCAGAAGTTCGCCCAGGCCCGGTTCGACGATCGGCGACTTGCCGGCGTTGATCAGGTCGATCTTGTCTTTGGAGATATCTACGCCAACCACTTCATGGCCCCGTGCGGACAGGCAACCGGCACATACTGCACCGACGTAACCCAAACCAAATATGCTGATGCGCATCGCATTTACCTCTGTGTTATTCACGCCATTAGATGGCCGGAGTTAATGTTTGCCAGCTGTTGTTGCGCACTCGGAAGTCCAGCGAAGTACGCTGTAGTGCCGTGTGCAGGCAGACTAAGTTCCGAGTGACTAAATAAATGCACTCAAGTTGTGCGCAACCGATCCATGTTGTTTTGACTTGCCCTTGAATGTTGCCGGCGGCTCCTGCTGCAGGTCCCTCGAGAAAAACCATCCGCGTTCCTGTGGATGGCTGGATGCCACGTAGTACGGGCTCTCCAGTTGTTTTCGGGGGCCTTGAAGGCCAGCTGTTCCTTGGCTCGTTAGGGGATAGTTGAGGTGCCTTATCTCCGTTTGTTTACCCTTTAGTTCAAGTTTGTGACTCGTTGGTCAAATCAATGTTGCAACTTGATTAGTTCCTCGTGAGTCCGTGTAAGTCATCTCCTACAACCTCGTTGAGAATCGTTACCGGTGGTATGAGCGGTGTCTGAAGGCATAGTTCCTGCCCGCTCATCCTGTTTTTCGAAATTTCTTGAAATATTGAGAAAGATGGCACTGCTCTCAAACTGATAGCACTAACGGTTTGAGCCTTTAGTTATGGGGAGTTGAAGGGGGGGGATATTTTTGTGCCACTACCGAATAAAAAAAGTGGTGCCACCACTGAAAAAAATCAGCGCTGTCGAGTGAAATAAAAGTTAGGCAAAACGCTGAAAGTTCTATGGCGCCAGAAAATTGGCTTATTAAAGGCGGGGAATGTGCGGATGATCACATTCTGGCGCGCTCGCCGGTTGGAAACGAGCGCGGCAGGGGAACGCTTTATTCCGGTGCGTGGTCGCGCAGGAATACCAGGTTGTCGGCCTTGGACTGCTCCGCGCTGAAGCGGTAGCCCTGGACGTCGAATTGCTTGAGCTGAGCGGGGTCGTTGATGCGCTCCTGGATGACGAAGCGGCTCATCAGGCCACGGGCTTTCTTGGCATAGAAACTGATGATCTTGTACTGGCCGTTCTTCAGGTCCTTGAACTCGGTATTGATGATCCGCGCGTTCAGGGCCGTGCGCTTTACCGCCGAGAAGTACTCGTTGGAAGCCAGGTTCAGCAGCAGGTCGTCACCTTGCTCGGCCAGGGCCTCGTTCAGCCATTCGCTGATACGGGTGCCCCAGAAGGCATACAGATCCTTGCCCCGGGCGTTGGCCAGCTTGGTGCCCATTTCCAGGCGATAGGGCTGCATCAGGTCCAGAGGGCGCAGCAGGCCGTACAGGCCGGAAAGCATTCGCAGGTGTTGCTGGGCGTAGTCGAAATCCGCCTCGCTGAGGGTTTCGGCGTTGAGCCCGGTATAGACGTCGCCCTTGAACGCCAGCAGCGCCTGCTTGGCGTTGTCTGGGGTGAAGGCCGGGGTCCAGCTACCGAAGCGCGCGGCGTTGAGCCCGCCGATCTTGTCGGATACGTGCATCAGCTCGCTGATCTGCGCCGGGGTCAGTTCCCGCAGTTGCTGGATCAGTTCCTGGGAGTGGTCGAGGTATTGCGGCTGGGTGAAGCGCTGGGTAACCGGCGGTGTTTCGTAATCGAGGGTCTTGGCGGGTGAAATCACCATCAGCATGGGGTCGTCTCCTTTTGGCGTCGGGGGATTCTAGGGGCTCGGGCGCCCGGACTCCACCTATGATGGCGATAGTCATGACCGCTGATCGCGGTTCGCCGGCAAGCCGGCTCCT
>NZ_VYKE01000022.1:0-68295 GCF_032424515.1 Pseudomonas sp. JV245A | reverse complement strand
GGCTGGCCCTGGTGTTCGCCCTGCTGTTGCTGGTGGGGCTGTCGGCACTGGTGCTGATCCTGTTGTGGGACAGCTATCGCCTGGCTGGAATCATCGGCCTGTGCGTGTTCTACACCCTGGCGGCGATCTTCTGCGGATTGCGCCTCAAGGCAGCGATCTTCGATGAATCCTCACCTTTCCACGCCACCCTCGAAGAGTTGGCCAATGATCGGGAGCGCCTCCTGCCATGAAACTGCCTGAAGTCCCGCAGAACACTTCACGCCGGGAAATGCGCAAGGTACTGATCCGCCTGCGCATGGAAATGCACCGCCAGGAAATCCGCCACGAGTCCCAGCAACTGCTGCAACCCCTGCAACGGGTCCGCGGCCTGGGGCAGAGCTGGCAGGAAGGCTTGGGCATCAAGCACGCCCCGCTCTGGGGCGTGGCAGTGGTGACGCTCCTGGGCTTCATCACCGGCAAGGGTGCCAAGAGCGGCGCCGCCGGCGGCCTCACACGCCTGGTTCGCCTGGGCACCACACTGGTGCCGCTGATCAAGCTGGTGATGCAAGGCTCCTCGCGCAAATCCTGAGCGGCGCTATCTGGCTGCATTCTTGCTAAGCAACCCGGATCGGCCCCTTTACCCAGGGGCCGGTTCGTGGCCGCCTACCCGTCAGCCACGGCCCTACTCCACCCAGACTCTTGTAAGGAGGCCCTGTGATCGACGGGCAACCGCTCGCCTGCTTCCAGCCCTTCATCGACACCGCCACCGGGCGTATCGCCGGGGTCGAAGCCCTGGGCCGCCTAAGCCAGGACAATGGCCAACTGGCGTCCGTGGGGCCGCTGTTCGCCGATCCTCGAACCCCCTCCAGCGCCCTGCGCCGCCTTGACCGGCTGATCCGCGACGACGCCCTGCGGCGCCTGCACGAGGCTCCCGCGGACTGGTTCCTGAGCCTGAACATTTCCCCCCGCTGGATCAGCCGCCTGCGCCCCGGGCAGCCCTTGCCCAGCCTCAAGCAATTGCAGCAGAACCGCGTAGACCCGCGGCGCATCGTGTTCGAGATCACTGAACTGGGGGGCAACAGCCAACGCCTCAGCGAAGTGGTGGAGCGCTATCGCCAGGCCGGGGCACGGATCGCCATCGACGACTTCGGCGCCGGCTACTCGCAACTGGACCGGGTGCTGGCCCTGCAACCGGACATCCTCAAGCTCGACATGCGCCTGTTCCAGGCCGCGGCCCGGGGTGGCCCCAGCAGCGACGTGGTCAAGGCCCTGGCGCAGATGGCGGAGAAGACCGGCTGCTGGATCATCGCCGAAGGTGTGGAAACCGAAGCCGAACTGGATTTCGCCCTGGAGTGCGGCTCGCGCTATGTACAGGGCTTCCTGTTTGCCCAGGCCGAGCAACAGTTTTACCCCAGCGATGCCTTCGTCCAGCCCTTCGCCCGCCTGCGCGAGCGCTACGTGCGGCACAAGCTGGCCGAACGCAACCGGCTGATGCGCATGCGCCTGCAACTGGCCGAGCTGATGAACCTGCTGCAGGCCTGGGCCCAGGCCCAGGCGCCCATCAGCCAACTGCCCCGGGTCGAGGCCTTTCCCTGGCTGCTGCGTTTCTATCAGTGCGACCGCCATGGCACCCAACTGACCCCGAACCTGGAATGGCGCCACAACAGCTGGCAGGCCGACAGCAGCTACGTGGGCCACAACTGGTCCTGGCGCCCGTACTTCTATCACCTGCTGGCCGAAGGCTGGGAGGAGCGACGCCTGACCCTGTCCAACACCTACCGCGACGCCACCAGCAACCAGTATTGCCTGACCGCCGGGCAGTTTTTCGACAACGGCCAGCGCCTGCTGCTGATCGACATCGACGCGGCCGGCCTGTAACCCTGTCCCGTTTGCCGGCGAACGCAGCGCCACGATGGATGCACGAACTGCGGGCCCTTTCGCCGGCAAGCCGCTCCTACAGGTGGGCCGCAGGCCATACCATTTCCGTGCAGGAGCTGGCTTGCCAGCGAAGGCGTCGACACAAGCGCAGACCATGCGCCTCTTGCGGCCACGCTCGAGAAACCGGAAGCTCTGCCCTTCAGTTTTTTTCGGAGAGACCCGCCTTGGATTGGCAGACCCTGCTCAACCGCGAACGCCTCGCAAAGCCAGTGCACAGCCCGGAAGAACTCGGCCGTAGCCCTTTCCACAAAGACCACGACCGCATCATCTTCTCCGGTGCCTTCCGCCGCCTGGGGCGCAAGACCCAGGTGCACCCGGTGTCCAGCAACGACCATATCCACACCCGCCTGACCCACTCCCTGGAAGTCAGCTGTGTAGGTCGTTCCCTGGGCATGCGCGTCGGCGAGACCCTGCGCAGCGCCCTGCCCAACTGGTGTGAACCCAGCGACCTGGGGATGGTGGTGCAATCGGCCTGCCTGGCCCACGACATCGGCAACCCGCCCTTCGGCCACTCCGGGGAAGACGCCATCCGCCACTGGTTCCAGCAAGCCGCCGGGCGGGGCTGGCTGGATGCGATGAGCGAGGCCGAACGCCAGGACTTCCTCAACTTCGAAGGCAACGCCCAGGGCTTCCGGGTGCTCACCCAGCTCGAATACCACCAGTTCGATGGCGGCACCCGGCTCACCTACGCCACCCTCGGCACCTACCTCAAGTACCCCTGGACCGCGCGCCATGCCGACTCCCTGGGCTACAAGAAGCACAAGTTCGGCTGCTACCAGAGCGAGCTGCCGCTGCTGGAACAGATCGCCCACAAGCTGGGCCTGCCCCAGCTGGAAGACCAGCGCTGGGCCCGGCACCCGCTGGTGTACCTGATGGAAGCGGCGGACGACATCTGCTATGCCCTGATCGACCTTGAGGACGGCCTGGAGATGGACCTGCTGGAGTACGCCGAAGTCGAGGCGCTGTTACTCGGCCTGGTGGGCGACGACCTGCCGGAAACCTATCGCCAGCTGGGCCCCAGCGATTCGCGCCGGCGACGCCTGGCGATCCTGCGGGGCAAGGCCATCGAGCACCTGACCAACGCCGCCGCAAGGGCCTTTGTCGAACAGCAGGACGCCCTGCTGGCCGGCACCCTGCACGGCGACCTGGTGGAGCACATGCATGGTCCGGCCAAGCGTTGCGTACTCAATGCCAAGGATGTGGCGCGACGCAAGATCTTCCAGGACAAGCGCAAGACCCTGCACGAGATCGGCGCCTACACCACCCTGGAGATCCTGCTGAACTCCTTCTGCGGCGCGGCGCTGGAACAGCACGGCGGCAAGAGCCCCTCGTTCAAGAACCGGCGGATCCTCGATCTGCTGGGCAATAACGCGCCGGACCCGAACTGGCCGTTGCATACCTCGTTCCTGCGCATGATCGATTTCATCGCCGGCATGACCGACAGCTATGCCAGTGAGATGGCCCGGGAAATGACCGGGCGCTCCAGCCCGCAATAACCGTCATTCATCAAGTGCCCGGCCACCGTGCCAGGCACTTTATATGACCTGCGACATTCAATCTGCAACTAAGGGAATCCCCTAGCCAGAGTATCGCTATATAGTTTTCTATACGTCGATAATTTTACCCGCGACACCACCAGAAACTATGGGTGCAGTGCGGAATTCTTACCACCAAGACATCTAAGGAGATCCCCTAGCAACAACAGCCCGATCAAACAAGAACAACAATAGAGCAACTACTCAAACAGAAAGAGCAAGTAGCCGAAAACACTTGGCGCTCGCAAGTTGATATACGAACTGACGATTACAGAATTAAACATCCAGTTAGCCATTCAACCAAACATCCTACCTTTGAATAATTCACCCGAGCGCCACACCCCTTGCCAATCAGGGCTGACAAGCAAATTTCGTTAGCCTTCTATGTATTTACAATTTACGTACAAATAGCCTTTTGGGTTTCGGATAGTCTCGATTTCACAGGCTATTCCCCCCGCTGACCACCCCCGGAAAAATTAATTTTGCACTGCGCTGTAACGTTTCCACTGCAACTCACTCAACCCTTTTGTCATACCTGAATTTGCACTAACCCATCCGGCACTTACTCAGGAACTGTCACTTCCGAGCACTTGAGCACTGAACCTCAGATATAGATATCGAAGGTATTTAGCGTTCACAGGGCAGAACTAAAAGCGACGTCACCAGTTGAGCCTCATACCCGGCTTTCCGAGTGTCTGTCACTTCGTCTTATTACAGTAAGGATGCCAAGTGCCCTATTCATTACGCACTGACCGCTCCCTTCTCCCCCACACCAGCACTTGGTACCTGGGACTGCTGCTGGGCCTGACGTACCTGACGCCGGCCCTGGCCGATAACCTGCAACCGGGCCAGGAAGCCCTGCGCCTGCAGCAACAACAGCAACGGGACCTGCAACAACTGCAACTGGAACAGCGCCAGCGGCAGATGCAGCGCGGCAGTTTCAGCAGCACCCCGGCGGCCCCCAGCCAACCTGCGCAGACTGCCAGCGACGAGCGCTGCTGGCCCCTGAGCGGCACCCGCATCGGCGGCGTCAGCCTGTTCGACAAGGCCCGGCTCAATGACTACATCAAGCCGTATGTCGCGCCGTGCATGGGGGCCAACCAGATCAACCAGTTGCTGGCGGCCATCACTCGCCTCTATGTAGAGGCCGGCTACATCGCCAGCCGCCCTTACCTGGCCAGCACTCCGGCGGCCGGGCACAGCCTGGATATCCTGGTAGAGGAAGGCTACGTCGAAGCCATCGAACTGGCCGACCAGAGCCTGCCGGTGTCCCTGGGCGGCGCTTTCCCGGGCATGCTCGGCAAGCCCCTGTACCTGCGGGACCTGGAGCAGGGCCTGGATCAACTGAACCGCCTGCGCTCCCTGGACCTGACCGCCGACATCGCCCCCGGCAGCCAGCCCGGGGCCTCGCGGATCATCCTGCGCTCGCGCAGCAGCGCCGCACGCTGGGGCCTGGGCCTGGGGGTGGACAACCTGGGCAGCGCCGGCACCGGGCGTGACCGGCAGTCGATCAACCTCAACCTCGACAGCCCGTTGCAGATCAACGATGCGCTGAACCTGAACTACAGCGACACCCTCAACCACGGCCCGCGCTACAGCCGCAGCAGCAGCCTGTTCTACTCGGTGCCCTACGGCTACTGGACCTACAGCCTGTTCGCCAGCCATGCCGAATACCGCGCGCCGCTCAAGCTGCCCCGCACCACCTTGTACAACAGCGGGCGTACCGACATGGTCAGCGGCCGCGCCGACCGGGTGCTGTGGCGCGACCAGAGCCACCAGCTCAGCGCCAACCTGCAACTGGCCTACAAGGACGTGGACAGCTACCTGCAGAAGGCCCACCTGCAGATCCAGAGCCCGACCCTGACCGTGGCCGAAGCCGGGCTCAACCTGTTCTGGCTCGACAGCGCAGTGTGGAACCTGGATGTCAATTACGCCCAGGGCCTGACCTGGTTCGGCGCCGACCGCGACTCGCAGCAGGTACAGCGCAACCTGCCCCAGGCGCAATTCCGCAAGTACCGCGCCGGCCTCAGCCAGTGGCGCAACGGCCAGCTGGGCACCCAGCGCTGGCAGTGGCAGAGCCAGCTCTCGGCGCAGTACAGCCCGGACCCGCTGCCGGCCATCGAACAACTGCTGGGCACCGACGATTCGGCGGTGCGCGGCTATCGCATCAACAGTGCTTCCGGCGCCATTGGCGCGGTATGGCGCAACACCCTGCGCCTGCCGCTCGACAACGACCTGCCGGTCAAGATCACCCCGCGCCTGGGCCTGGACAACGGCTGGATCAAGGCCGAGCACGGCGCCCGGAGCCGGCAGCTGAGCGGTGCCAGCTTGGGGCTCAACCTGAGCTGGAAAAAACTCCAGGTCGACCTGGACTACCAACGCAGCCTCAACACCCCAGAAGGTTTCCGAACGGAGCCGGAAGTCTGGCTGGCCAGGTTCAGCCTGCAGATTTGACCCGACCGCCGATTAGCCTGAATCAACCGACGAACCTGAGCATCACGCGCCGTTGCCCCCTTAGAAAGCAACGCCCGGCTCACCCCACTCAGAACGAGGTTCTCATGCCTGACAACACTCACAGGTTCCACCTTTCGCCCCAGGGCACATTGCGCTGGACCATCGCCGGCCTGCTGCTGGTCTCCCATCTGCCCCTGGCCCTGGCCGGCGGGATCACCGTGGCCGAGGGGCCCGGCGGCATCCCCCAGCTGCAAAACCAGGGTGGCGTACCCATCGTCAACATCGTCGCGCCCAATGCCGGCGGCCTGTCCCACAACCAGTTCCTGGACTACAACGTCGGGCAACAGGGCGTGGTACTGAACAACGCCTTGCAGGCCGGGCAGTCGCAGCTGGCCGGGCAACTGGCGGCCAACCAGCAGTTCCACGGCCAGGCGGCCAGCGTGATCCTCAACGAAGTGATCAGCCGCAATGCCTCGCAACTCAATGGTGCCCAGGAGATCTTCGGCCGTGCCGCCGACTTCGTGCTGGCCAACCCCAATGGCATCTCGGTCAATGGCGGCAGCTTCATCAACACCCCCAATGCCAGCCTGGTGGTGGGCCGCCCGGAACTCCAAGACGGCAAGCTGCAAGGGCTCAACACCCAGGATGCCCACGGCCAGTTGGCTATCCAGGGCGGTGGCCTGCGCAACGCCGAGGGTTCGATCAATCTGATCGCCCCGCGCATCGACAGCCAGGGCGCCCTCAAGGCCCGGGACCAGTTGAATGTCACCGTCGGTCGCAACCAGCTGGACTACCCCAGCGGCCAGGTGCGTAACGTCGATCCGGCAAGCCGCACCCAGGAGCAGCGCATCGACGCCAGCCTGTTCGGTGCCATGCAGGCCGGGCGGATCAATATCGTCAGCACCGCCGAAGGTGCCGGGGTGCGTGTCGGCGCCGTCCAGGTGGACGGCCGCGACGGGGTCAAGCTGAGTTCCGCCGGTGACCTGGACATCCGTGGCCAGGCCGTGGACAACAGCCTCGACGCGATCCGTGCCGGGGTCAGCAGCCAGGGCGACATCGAGCTGCACGGAGCCAAGGACCTAACCCTGGCCGCCACCGATGTCAGTGGCCGCAACGTCAAGCTCGACGCCGGGCGCAACCTGACCCTGAGCAGCATCGAAAGCCGCAAGCTCCAGGAAAAACGCCAGCAATGGGAAAACAGCACCATCGGCATCACCTGGGAAACCTACGACAGTACCCACACCGACAGCGACAGCCGCCAGCACGGTAACAAGGTCGTCGCCCGGCAGGATGCCGAGCTGAATTCCGGCGCCAGCACCCAGATCCAGGGCAGCAGCGTCGAGGCCGGCAATCGCCTGAGCGCCCAAAGCGGCGGCGACCTGCGCCTGACCGCTGCCACCGAGACCCACACCCAGCGTGACCAGGGCCAGCATCGCAAGCACCTGTGGAAGGAAAACTGGGACAACGCCAGCAGCGAGCAGCGCACCGTCACCAGCCAGCTCAAGAGCGGCAAGCAGCTGGAACTGACCAGCCAGCAGACACTGCAACTGCAGGGCGCCGAGCTGCACAGCCAGGGCGATATCCTGCTGAGCGCCAAGGACGTCGACATCACCAGCGCCAGCCGCCAGCAGAGCCAGAGCAACCAGCGCTACTCCGGCGACCTGGTGGGCGGTGGCTTCTTCGGCAAGAACGCCGACGGCGACCAGGGCAAGACCCAGAACCAGGGCAGCAAGGTCAACGCCGACGGCAAGCTGATCGTGCGCGCCGACAGCGTACGCATCAGCGGCAGCCAGGCCCGCGGCGGCACCGAGGCCAGCGTCATCAGTGACAAGGGCGCGCTGACCATCGACGGCGTGCGGGACACGTCCCACAGCAACAACCACAGCAAGGACAGCAAGTTCTTCGGCATTGCCAAGGACGAGAGCCGCCAGCAGAACAAGGGCAGCACCACGGTCGGCAGCCAGTTGCGCTCGGACAGCAACCTCAAGTTGCAGAGCGCCGAGGACCTGACCGTCAGCGGCTCCCAGGTCGCCGCAGCAGGGGCACTGGACGCCAGCGCCAAGGGCACGATCAAGGTCGCGGCCGCCGAAGACACCCAGCACGACAGCAGCAGCACCCAGAAGCGCGGCTTCGACGCCTACGCCAAGGAAAATGCACCGGGCACCGGCCAATACAGGGCCGGGGTGCGCTACCAGGATCAGCAGCGCAACGACAGCAGCGACAGCACCCGGCAACAGGCCTCCAGCCTCACCGGCGGCACCCTGGCGGTCACTGCCGGCGAAGATCTCAAGGTGCAAGGCAGCGACCTTGCGGCCACGGCCGGCGATGCCAGCCTGAGCGGCAAGCATGTGCAGTTGC
Source organism: Pseudomonas sp. JV245A (assembly GCF_032424515.1). NCBI lineage: Bacteria > Pseudomonadati > Pseudomonadota > Gammaproteobacteria > Pseudomonadales > Pseudomonadaceae > Pseudomonas > Pseudomonas sp. JV245A. Next base: position 60,031 of record NZ_VYKE01000022.1, on the reverse strand, counting down.
TGGCCGCGGACAACACAACCGAGAAGCACAGCGACAGCACCACCACCGGCGGCGGCTTCTATTACACCGGCGGCCTGGACCGGGCCGGCAACGGCGTGGAAGTGGCGCACAACAGCAGCCAGGACAACAGCAGCAAGAGCACCGCGCAAACCAGCAACATCGGCGCCAGCGGCAACCTGACCATCAACGCCGGCAACCGCCTGACCACCGAAGGGGCCCAGGTCAAGGCTGGCGGTACCTTGCAGGTCAACGCCAGCGAGGTGGTGAACAAGGCCGCCCGCAACAGCGAAACCAGCCACCACCAGGATAACAACTGGGCAGTGGATGTCGGCGCCAACGTCGAATACAAGGGCGTCACGCGGCCGATCGAGAAGGCCATCCAGGGCGTGGCCCAGCGCAAGTTCCATCAACCGGGAGTACTCGATGCCCTGGAACAGCCCAACGTCGGGCTGGACGTGGACGTCAGCCACCAGAACCGCCAGCTGGACAGCAGCAGCGGCACCGCGGTGGTCAGCCAGTTGAGCGGTGGCCAGGTCGAGGTCAAGGTCAAAGGCCAACTGCAGGACCAGGGCACCCAGTACCGTGCCACTGATGGCGCGGTGAAAATCAGCGCCGACAGCCTGCTGGCCAGCGCCGCCAGCAACAGCACCAGCAGCAGCGAACAGGCCCTGGATGCCAAGGCAGGCGTGCGGGTCTACACCAATACCGGCGAGGACCTGAACATCCGCGGCAGCGGCGCCGGTGGCAGCAGTACCGTCACCAGCAGCAAGGACCAGGCCCAGGTCGGCAGCTACAACGCCAGCCAGGGCGTGGACATCCAGCTGGCCGGCGACGGGCGCTTCGAAGGCAGCCAGTTCAATGGCGGCCAGGGTGGCGTGAAGCTCAAGAGCGGCGGTGAACTGGCGCTGAACCAGGCCAATGACCGCCAGAGCAGCAGCAACTCCAGCCTGCGTGGCGACGCCTCGCTGACCCTGGGCACCACCCCGGGCAGCAACGGCAGCAACCTCAACCTGGGTGCCGGTGTCCAGCTGGACCACAAGAGCCTGGAGCAGCAGGACAGCCAGGCGCGGGTTGCCAGCATCCAGGGCCAGGGCCCGGTGCAGCTCGACAGCGGCGCCAACCTGACGCTGCAAGGCACGCAGATCGGCAACGCGGCACGGCCTACCGGCGATATCCGCCTGGGCGCTGGCGGCAAGCTGGACCTGCAAGCCGCCGTGGACACCCACACCAGCCGGGGCAGCAACCTGGGTGGCGGGCTCACTGCCGGTGCCAGTAAAACCAGCAGCGAGCAAAGCAGCGGCAAGAGCGTCAACCTCAGCGCCAACTTCAACATTGGCCGGGTCTCTGAAAACGACCAGAGCCAGCGCGGCGCGCAACTCTACAGCCAGGGCCAGGTCCTGCTGGGCAGCGCCGCCACAGGCGACGACGCGATTCACTTGCAGGGCACCCGGATCGATGCCGGCAAGGTCGTCCTGGATGCGGCCCAGGGCGGCATCTTCCAGGAGTCGGCGCACTCTACCCAGGCCCATGACAACTGGGGCCTGACCCTGGGCGCCGGTGGCAGCATGGGCAAGACCACCCTGGCCGATGCCAGCGAGCACGACTCGCCGAAAATCGACCGCGGGATCAACGCCCGGGCCAAGATCGACGTCGACCAGCGCCAGAGCACTACCCAGCACAACAGCCTGATCAAGGCCGACCAGGTGGTCCTCAACAGCGCCGGCAACGTGCATCTGGCTGGGGCCAACATCGACGCGCAACGGGTCGACGGAGCCATCGGTGGCCGCCTCGACATCGAAAGCCGCCAGGACCGCCTGCGCAGCACCCAGGTCAATATCGACGCCAAGCTGGAGGTGGCGAAGAACCAGCCCGGGCTGGTGGACAAGCTGGCCAAGCCGGCCGGCCCACTCAAGGACGACCTGAAGGCCAAGGCCGAGAAAGGCTTCGACAAGCACCGTGAGAAACTGGAGAACGCCGTCGACAAGGGCGTCGACAAACTCGGCTCGGCCAAGGACAGCGTGGTCGCCCAGGCCAACAACGCCAAGGAACGCCTGGGCGAGAAGCTCAGCCGCAGCGGCAGCTACGACGTCAACCCCGAGCCCCGTGGCGCCTTTGGCAACGGTGTGGACAAGGCCAAGAGCTACCTGGCCGACAAGGCCGACGCCGTGGGCAATGGCTTCTCCAGCCTCAAGGAACGTTTCTGGCCGAAAACCAGCGACAGCTACTCGGTCAGCGAGAAGAACACCACCGGCAGCAAGGTGGCCAACACCGCAGAAGGCGTACTGTTCGGCGACAAGAGCGGCAACACCTCCTACACCCCGACCTTGAACCTGGGCTTCAGCCATGCTGGCAAGGACAGTGTGGAGCAGGCCTCGGGCATCCTTGGCCAGCAAGGGGTGAACCTGCGGGTCAGCGGTGAAACCACGCTCACCGGTGCACGCATCGGTGCCAGCGAGGGCCGGGTCGACCTGGGGGGCTCCAAGGTCACCAGCAACGCCCTGGCCGGCTCGGACTACCGTGTCGACGCCGGGCTCAACCTGTCCAAGTCACCGGTCAACCTGGCCCTGGGCGCCGGTAGCGAGCTGACCCGCAAACAGGACGAGGCCACCAGCAAGGACCAGGTGTTCAACCTCGGCCCGCTGCGTGTCGGCGGCCACAGCAACAGCCAGCTGCTGCAAGCCGGTATCGATCAGAAAACGCCATGAGGTCATGGCCGCCCTCCTTCCTGGGAGGGCGGCCTGGGTGCCCCACCCTGTTGAACTTCCATTAGATGCCACCCGCCTGTAATCCCTCCCCTTATTCTGTGTAAGGCGCTTCCTAGATTGCGTCTAACCGCACTTTCGCCACTTTTCCCCTCCACCAGCTGGGCTAACGTTCGGGCTTTCCATTGGTCGGCTGGAGGCCTGTATGGGCTCGGTACTAATCATTGATGATCATCCCGTGGTGCGCATGGCCATTCGCATCCTGCTGGAGCACGAGGGGTATTCGATCGTTGGTGAAACCGATAACGGCGTCGATGCACTGCAAATGGTCCGTGATTGCGAACCGGACCTGGTCATCCTCGATATCTGCATTCCCAAGTTGGACGGGCTGGAGCTGCTGGAGCGCCTCGGCAACATGCCGAAGCCCTCGCGGATCCTGGTCCTGACCGCCCAGTCCGCTGCCCTGTTCGCCAACCGCTGCATGCGCGCCGGGGCTTGCGGCTACGTCTGCAAACAGGAGGACATGAGCGAGCTGCTCAGCGCCATCAAGGCAATCTGCAGCGGCTACAACTACTTCCCCAGCCAGGCCCTGCAGGTTGACCGCATCACTTTTGGCTCGCCACTGGAGTTGGCGCAGTTCAACTCACTCAATGACCGGGAATTGATGGTCCTGCAGCTGTTCGCCATGGGCCAGACCAACAAGGAAATTGCCGCCGGCATGTTTCTCAGCAACAAGACCGTCAGCACCTACAAGAAACGCATCATGCAGAAACTGGCGACCACCTCGATGAGTGAGCTGGTGGACATGGCCAAGCGTAACGCATTGATATGAACCGCCAGCCAGCCCCTTCCCCGATGTGCCGGGTACCCTGGCCATGACCCCGGCCCTGCTGCCGATGGGCGTTGCTGCCCTGCTGTTGCTGTCGATTGCTGCCGGGCTGGGCCTGGCCTGCCTGTACCGGCAACTGCGCCAACACCGGCAACAGGTCCAGGCGCTGCAACAGACGGTGGCAACCCTGGGCACCAGCCTGCAGCAGGCCGAGCGGGCCAACCGCCTGAAAGGCCAGTTCCTCGGCCACCTTGGCCATGAGATCCGCACACCACTGAACGCCTTCATCGGCCTCCTGGAACTGGTGCTGCAACGCACCGAGGACGGCTCAGCCAACCGTGGTTCCCTGGAGCTGGCCCTGGGTGCCGCCAGTGACCTGCGGGAGCTGCTCGGCGACCTGCTGGACATCAGCCGGATCGAGTCCGGGCAACTTCAACTGAACCCGGCCTGGACCTGCCTGAGCCACAGCGCCGAGGCAGTGCTGGGGGTGTTCCAGGCCCTGGCCCGGCAGAAGAACCTGGACCTGAGCCTGGAGTTCCAGGCCCCATCCCCCGAACCCCAGGTACTGGTAGATGGCCTGCGTTTCAAGCAGATCCTGACCAACCTGTTGAGCAATGCCCTCAAGTTCACCCGACAGGGCAAGGTGCAGGTCAAGCTGCAATTGCTGCCGGCGGCGCGCCCCGGGCACTTCGACCTGCTGCTGCGGGTGCTGGACACCGGCATCGGCATTCCCCCACAGGAGCGCCAGCGCCTGTTGCAGCCCTTCGCCCAGGTGGAACCGACCAGCCAGTCGCCACGGGACAGCAGTGGCCTCGGCCTGCCCATCAGCCATCAGCTTTGCCTGCAGATGGGGGGCAGCCTGAGCCTGCACGGCCGCACGGGCCCCGGATGCGAAGTGCAGGTCAGGCTGACCTTGCCCGGCCGCACGGCCGTCGCCCCCAGGCCCGTCGCCGCCACGCCGGCTGCTGCCCAACTGCCGCTGGATGTGCTGCTGGCAGACGATCACCCTGCCAGCCTGACCTTGCTGCAAGGGCAACTGGAGCACCTCGGGCACCGGGTCACCTGCGCCGGGAACGGGTTGCAGGCCTATCAGCTATGGCACGAGGGCGACTTCGACCTGCTGATCGTCGACTGCAACATGCCCTTGATGAATGGCTACCAACTGGCCGAGGCCATACGCCGCAGCGAAGGCTCCGGGCCGGCGGTCAACCTGATCGGCTGCAGCGCCAGCAACGACCCGCAGACGCATCAGCGTGGCCTGGATGCCGGCATGCACGATTGCCTGTGCAAGCCCTTGGGGCTGGAGTTGCTGGGCTCACGCCTGGCGACGCTGCACCCCCTGCCAAGGCCGGACAGTTTCAGCATCGAGGCCTTGTTCACCCTGACCCATGGCAAGCCGCAGCTTGTCCGGAGCATGCTGGAAAAACTGTCGCAGTGTTGCCGTGAGGATCGCCACCTGCTGGGGAGGATCCCGCCCGACGATTTCACCGCCCTGCTGGAGCTGGCCCACAAGATCAGGGGCTCGGCGCTGATGGTCCGGGCCACCCCCTTGCAGAACTGCTGTGAAAACCTGGAGCGGGCTTGCCTGGAACGGGCCGGGGCTACCGTCATCAGCACCGCTGTGCGCGCCCTGGACCTGGCCCTGATACGCCTTGCCCAATCCTTGCACCGACATCTCGAAGGCCAGGCTCAATCGCAACCTGCGCCGCCCCTCGAAGCAACCCAGCCTGCCTCTTGCCAGGAAAATAGCAAAAGGCCAGTATTGCCTCGCCGTCAGCCACACCCATGAAACCCGTAGCAACGGTTTCCTCGACCCCCTCGGTCCCCCGGTAAAGCCAAGGCAGGCGATGCCAGCCTTAACTATGCTTGGGTCCTGAGCCATGCCTCGTGTGCCTTTGGAGTGAATTGGAATGCTGAGCCCCCCTGCCTTAGCACAACGCCGCTTTCCTCTGCATATCCATATCAGTGCAATGTTCACCTTGCTGTTGCTCCTGACGGGTGTGGTGCTGGGCCTCTACAACTACCAGCAGACCACGCGGCTGATCCTCGACAGCAGTGAAAAGCTTTTCCAGCGCATCGAGCTGGATGTACGCAGCGACGTCAAGGCCACCTACGATCCCATGCGCCATCTGCTCAGCCTGCTGGCGGGCTCGCCAGCGGCCCAGGCGGCGAACCTGGAAGACCGGCTGACCCTGCTGCGACCTTTCAGCCAGGCCCTGCTGGACAACCCGGACCTGGCTTCGCTGTACCTGGGCTACGCCAATGGCGATTTCTTCATGGTGCGGCCACTGCGCAATCCGCAGATCCGCGAGAAGCGCCAGGCCCCGCAAAACAGCGCCTACGAGGTGTGGAGCATCGAACGCGACTCCCGCACCGGCCAAGTCCATTCCCAATCGCTGTTCTATGACCCCGCGCTGGTATTGATCGACCGCCTGGAGCACACCGACGAGCGCTACGACCCACGTAACCGCGACTGGTTCTCCAGCGCCCGGGGCGACGCCGACCAGATCACTACCCGCCCCTATGTGTTCTTTTCCACGCAGAACGTCGGCACCACCCTGGCCCGGCACAGCGGCAAGATGGCCGTGATCGCCGCCGACCTGACCCTGGAACAGCTGTCCTCGACCCTGGCCAAGCACCGCGTCACACCCTCCACCGAGGTTGCCCTGCTGGATGACCAGGGCAACGTCGTGGCCTACCCGGACAGCCAGAAGCTGCTGCCCGAACAACGCAGTGCGCGGCTGGTCAAGGCGAACGATCTGAGCCCGGCGCTCGCTGCCCTGATGCGTGGCCAGACCGAAGGCGGCCATCTGCAGGCCCAGGGGCGCAGCTGGATTGTCGCCAGCGGCCATATCGCCGAGGGTGGCCCCGGCGGCTTGCAGTTGGCGCTGCTGGTGCCCGAGGACGAACTTCTGGCCGACGCCTATCGCCTGCGCTGGCAAGGCGCGCTGATCACCCTCACCACTCTGCTGCTGTGCCTGCCCCTTGGTTGGTTGATCTCCCGGGTCCTGGTACGGCCGCTGCACGCCCTGGTGCAGGAGGCCGACGCGATCCGCAGTTTCGATTTCGACTATCCGGTTTCCCGGCGTTCACCGGTGCTGGAAGTTGATCAACTGAGCATCTCGATGGCGCGGATGAAAGACACCCTGGCGAGCTTTTTCGAGATCAACGCCAGCCTGTCCGCCGAAACCCGTTTCGACCCGCTGCTGCAACGGGTGCTGTTCGAGACCGTGAAGATCGCCCAGGCCCAGGCCGGCCTGATCTTCCTCTGTGAAAGCAAGGGCACGCGCCTGGAGCCCCATGGGCTGATCATCGATGGCCAACCCCAGGACATGACGCAGTTCCCCATCGGCTCCCGGGAACTGGCGGACAGCCGGACTCCCGAGTGGCTGAGCCAGCTGACCCACAACGACAGCGTGGTCACCACCCTGGGATTCGATCAGGCCGCAGACCTGCAGAGCGTGTTGCTGGCCCTCGACAGCCCCAGTGCGCACCTGGTGGTCATCCGCCTGCGCAACCGGCACAACGAAACCATAGGCATGCTCCTGCTGTTCCTGGTGGACAGCGGCGCCGAGGCCGACCTGGACAAACTCAGCCCGGACCGCATCGCCTTTATCCAGGCCGTGTCCGCCACCGCCGCCCTATGCATCGAGAGCCAGCGCCTGCAGAACAAGCAGAAACAGTTGCTGGATGCCTTTATCCAGTTGCTGGCCGGGGCCATCGACGCCAAGAGCCCCTACACCGGCGGCCACTGCCAGCGGGTACCGGCCTTGACCCTGATGCTGGCCGAGGCGGCCGCCGCCAGCCAGGACCCGCGATTCGCTGCCTACCAGCCCGGCGAGGACGAGTGGGAAGCCTTGCACATCGCCGCCTGGCTGCACGACTGCGGCAAGGTCACCACCCCGGAATACGTGGTGGACAAAGCCACCAAGCTGGAAACCCTGAACAACCGCATCCACGAAATCCGCACCCGCTTCGAGGTGCTCAAGCGCGACGCCTGGATCGACTACTGGCGCGCCCTGGCCCTGGGCGGCGACGAACAGCCTCTTGCCGCCGAGCGCGAGGCCCGGCTGCTGGCCCTGGACGATGACTTCGCCTTTGTCGCCCGCTGCAACATGGGCACCGAATTCATGGCCGAGGCCGATCAGCAGCGCCTGCAGCGTATCGCCCAGCGCACCTGGAGCAGGACCCTGGACGATCGCCTGGGGGTTTCCTGGGAGGAGAACCAGCGCCAGGAACGCACCCCGGCGCCGAGCCTGCCGGTGCTGGAACCGCTACTGGCGGACAAGCCCGAACACCTGCTGGAGCGCAGCGCCACGGAAGTCATGGCGGCGGACAACCCCTGGGGCTTCAAACTGCAGGTGCCCAGCCACAAGTACAACCGTGGTGAGCTGTACAACCTGAGCATTGCCCGGGGCACACTGACGGCCGAAGAACGCTATGTGATCAACCACCACATCGTGCAGACCATCATCATGCTCGAGCACCTGCCCTTCCCCAGCCACTTGCAGAACGTGGCGGAGATCGCCGGCGGCCACCACGAGAAGATGGACGGCACCGGCTACCCCAAGCAGCTCAAGCGCGAACAGATGAGCCTGCCCGCGCGGATGATGGCCATCGCCGACATCTTCGAGGCCCTGACGGCGGCAGACCGCCCCTACAAAAAGGGCAAGACCCTGAGCGAGGCGCTGAACATCATGGCCATGATGTGCCGCGATGCCCATATCGATCCCGAGCTGTTCGAGCTGTTCATCCAGCAGCGGATCTACCAGCGCTACGCGGAGCGTTTCCTGACGCCGCAACAGGTCGACCCGGTGGACCAGGATTCACTGCTCAAGAAGGCGGGCTTGAGCACCTGAGGGCTTCAGCAGTCGCTCAGGCGCAGAAAGATCGCCGCCAGTTGCTCGATTCCCGCCTGGTCGGCAACACCGAAGCGCGCCAGCTTCGGGCTGTCCAGGTCGAGCACGCCGATCAACCGGCCGTCCTTGACCAGCGGCACCACCAGCTCGCTGTTGGAGGCGCTGTCACAGGCAATGTGCCCGGCAAAGGCGTGCACATCTTCCACCCGCTGGGTCTGCAGAGTCGCCGCCGCGGTACCGCAGACGCCGCGGCCAAACGGAATCCGCACGCAGGCGATCTGCCCCTGGAACGGCCCGAGCACCAGCTCCTGGTTGCGGTTGAGGTAGAACCCCGCCCAGTTCAGGTCCTCCAGCTGGCTATAGAGGAAGGCTGAGAACTGCGCGGCGTTGGCGATGAAATCACGCTCATCGGCCAGCAGCGACTCCAACTGCGCGCACAGCAGCCCGTAACCGTCCAGGCCTTGGCCGGCGCTTTGCAAATCGATCATGCTTTTTGCTCCAACAACTGCAGGCCCACCCAATAGCGGGCAAATTGATAGGCACAACGGCCATTGCGGTTGCCCCGGCCGGTGGCCCAGCGTACCGCGAGGATGTCAAGTTCTTCGTCACGCTGCCAGTCGAGGCCGGCCTTGCGCGCCAGTTCGCCGATCCAGTGCTCCACCACGTTGAGGAAGTGCTCCTGGGTGAAGGGATAGAACGACAGCCACAGGCCGAAACGGTCCGACAGGGCGATCTTGTCTTCCACGGCTTCACTGGGATGCAGCTCGCCGTCGACGCGCTTCCAGTTCTCGTTGTCGCTTTCCTTTTCCGGCACCAGGTGCCGGCGGTTCGAGGTGGCGTACAGCAGCACGTTCTCCGGGGCCTGCTCCAGGGAGCCGTCGAGCACGCTCTTGAGCACCCGGTAATCGCCCTCGCCGGCCTCGAACGAGAGGTCGTCGCAGAACAGCACGAAACGCTGGGGCAGCTTGACCAGCTGTTCCACCACCCGCGGCAGGTCCGCCAGGTGGTCACGCTCGATCTCGATCAGCCGCAGGCCGCCCTTGGCGTGCTCGGCCAGCAGGGCCCGTACCAGGGAAGACTTGCCAGTGCCACGCGAACCCCAGAGCAGGGCATGGTTGGCTGGCAGGCCGTCAAGGAACTGCTGGGTGTTGCGCGCCAGTTGCTCACGCTGCTTGTCGACCCCGATCAGGTCGCTCAGGCGCATGTCCAGGCTGACTTCCAGCGGCAGCAGGAAACCGCTGCGCCCTTCACGCTGCCAGCGGGCCGCCAGGCACTGATTCCAGTCGATGGGCTGGCGCAGGGTGGGCAACAAGGGTTCAATCCGCGCCAGAACCGCATCGGCACGTTCAAGAAATGCATTCAATCGAGCATCCACGACTTTTCCTCAGGCACGTTCAAGGTAATGATGCGGCACACAGAGCAAACGCAATCCCGATCAAGGGGTCTATCGCTTTATCAGCTGCTGCCCGGCCAGCCCGGCAACCAAAAATGATCAGCTATGCTTGCGCAGCGAAGGGAAACGAAAGTGGTTCAACCCCCCATGGATATCAAGTTCACCAACCGCCTGTCCTATAAACAGGCCCGGCTCACCGTGCTGGTGGGTTTCATTCTGGGGACCGCGCTCAGTCTGCTGCAAATCGGCATCGATTATGCCAGCGAAGACGCCTCCATCAATCGTGAAATCCAATCGCTGCTGGAAATCAGCCACAATCCGGCCTCGCGCATCGCCTACAACATCGACGCCGAGTTGGCCCAGGAATTGACCCTGGGCCTGCTGCGCTCCCCGGCGATCATTCGCGCGCAATTGATCGACAACAACAATACCCTGCTGGCCAACGTCGAACGGCCACCGCAACAGAGCCGCTATCGGGCCATCAGCGACTTCCTGTTCGGCGCCGATCGCCAGTTCGAGGATCGCCTGTATCTGAGCCACCTGCCGGAGGAGTCCCTCGGCACCCTGCACCTGGATGTGGATACCTACGCCTTCGGCAGCCGTTTCCTGCGGCGTGCCGAAGTCACCCTGATCAACGGGTTCGCCCGCAGCCTGATCCTCACCGGGATTCTCCTGGCGCTGTTCTACGTGATGCTGACCAAGCCTTTGGTGCGGGTGATCCGCGAGCTCAGCAGTCGCGACCCGCGCAGCCCGAAACAGGCCAAGCTGGACTTTCCCCATGGCCACGAGAACGACGAGGTCGGGGTGCTGGTCAAGGTGGCCAACCAGCAGTTCGACATCATGGCCACCGAGATCCAGCAGCGACGCAACGCCGAAAACCGCCTGACCGAATACCTCGGGCAGCTGGAGAACATCGTCTCGGCCCGCACCACCGAGCTCAAGGCCAGCAATGCCCGGCTCAGCCAGTCCAACGAGGAACTGGAGATCGCCCGGCGCACTGCCCTGGACATGGCCCAGGCGCGGGCGGCGTTTCTGGCCAACATGAGTCACGAGATTCGCACCCCGCTCAATGGCCTGCTGGGGATGATCGCGCTGTCCCTGGACAGCCCGCTGAACCCCGAGCAGCGCCAGCAGCTGTCGATTGCCCATGACTCCGGCAAGGTCCTGGTGGAATTGCTCAACGATATTCTCGACATGTCCAAGTTCGACGCCGGGCAACTGGAGCTGGAGCGAATTCCCTTCGATCTCGGGGTACTGGTGGAGGACACCGCCAACCTGCTGTCGCAAAACGCCGCGGCCAGCGTGGAGCTGGCCTGCCTGATCGCCCCGGACTTCCCCGCCCTGGTACTGGGGGACCCGACCCGAGTGCGGCAGATCGTCAGCAACCTGCTGTCCAACGCCCTCAAGTTCACCCGTTTCGGCCGCGTCGATGTGCGCCTGAGCACCCTGGGCGACGGGGTGCGCATCGAGATCTGCGACACCGGCATCGGCATCGCCCAGGAAGCCCAGGTGCGCATCTTCCAGCCCTATACCCAGGCCGGCGCCGGCATCACTCGCCAATACGGCGGCACCGGCCTGGGCCTGGCCCTGACCTACAACCTCTGCGAAGCCATGGACGGCCGCCTGAGCATCAGTTCGGAAGTCGGCTTCGGCAGCCAGTTCTGCGCCGACCTGCCGCTGCCCTGCCACACTCCGGCCGCCCCGCCGCCGGCGCTGGCCGGGAAGATCATCGCCATCACCGAGGCCGGCAGCGGCCTCGCCGAGCTGCTGGCCAGCCTGCTGCCCAGTTGGGGCCTGAGCTATCAGCGCTGTGATATCGAGGATTCCCTGGCCGGCCTCGACCCCGACCTGCTGATCACCGACTGCCCGGAATGCCTGTTCGGCCTGCGCCCGGCGATCCGCGCGCCAATCCTGCTGGTGACCGCCTATGGCAGCTTCCTGCCCAGCGAAGAGGCCAACGCCCTGGCGCCACTGCAACAGCAGGCCCGGCCCCTGGCGCGCAATGCGTTGTATCAGACCCTGCGACGCTCGTTGCTGGGGGAAACCATCACCCTCAACGACGCCCAGCTGGAAATGCCGGTGCAACGGCGCCGGGCGGACATTCTGCTGGTGGAGGACAACCCGGTGAACCAACTGGTGGCCAAGGGCATGCTGAGCAAGCTCGGCTGCGCGGTGACCGTGGCCGCCCATGGCGCCGAAGCCCTCAACCAGTTGGAGCTGCATCGTTTCGATCTGGTGCTGATGGACTGCAACATGCCGGTCATGGATGGCTACGAAGCCAGCCGGCAGATCCGGCGCAGCGGGCGCTGGCCGGATCTGCCGATCATCGCCCTGACTGCCAACGCCATGCCCGAGGAGCGTGAACGCTGCCGCGCCGCCGGCATGAGCGACTACCTGGCCAAACCGTTCCGTCGCGAGGAACTGATCGCCCTGCTCGACCTCTGGGTGCCGACTACGACAAAGCTTTGATCTGCTGCAGCAACTGATCCAGGCCGTCGCGCAACTGATCGAGGTTATCCAGATCGATCCCGCTGTCGCACAGCAACGCCGCCTTCAGCGGCGGCACCTGCTCACGCAGCGCCAGGCCGCGCTCGCTCAAGCTCAAGTGCACCTCGCGCTCGTCGCGCCCGGACCGCTGGCGCTGCACCAGTTGCAACTGCTCCAGACGCTTGAGCAACGGGGTCAGGGTCCCGGAATCCAGGGCCAGGCGCTCGCCCAGGGCCTTGACCGTCGGCAGGGACGGAGGCGTTGCCTGCCATTCCCACAGCACCAGCATCACCAGGTACTGTGGGTAGGTCAGGCCCAGGCGGTCGAGCATCGGCTTGTAGCCACGGACCACCGCCCGCGAGGCGGCGTACAGCTTGAAGCACAGCTGGGAATCGAGTTTCAGTGAATCCACGGACAGGTCGTTCATTTGAGCAGGGCTTCGATCTCGCGGCTCAGGTCCTGGGGTTTGGTTGCCGGAGCGAAACGCTTGACCAGCTTGCCGTCCTGGCCGATCAGGAACTTGGTGAAGTTCCACTTGATGCCTTGGGAGCCAAGCACGCCGGGTGCGCGCTTTTTCAACTGAGCGAACAGTGGATGGGCCCCGGCGCCATTGACCTCGATCTTCTTGAACAGCGGGAAACTCACACCGTAGTTGAGCTCGCAGAACTCGGAGATCGCCCCTTCGTTGCCTGGTTCCTGCTTGCCGAACTGGTTGCAGGGAAAGCCCAATACCACCAGCCCCTGGTCCTTGTAGGTCTGCCACAGCTCTTCGAGCCCCTTGTATTGCGGGGTGAAGCCGCACTTGCTGGCAGTGTTGACCACCAGCACGGCCTTGCCGGCGAAGTCCGCCAGGGTCTTTTGTTCACCCTTGATGGTGGTGCAGGGAATGGTCAGCAGTGAGTCGGTCATGACGGCAACTCCATGTGTGGAAGTAAGAGGCAGCAAAATAGCGCTCAATTAAATTGCATGCAATTTAATTGAACAAAAGGCGATTCCGAAGAATCGCCAACCGGTCAGCGCGGCACCAGGTCCAGGCACACCGAGTTGATGCAGTAACGCAGGCCGGTGGGCGGCGGGCCGTCCGGGAACACGTGGCCCAAGTGCGCGTCGCACTTGGCGCAGACCACTTCGGTACGGATCATGCCGTGGCTCATGTCACGGATCTCCACCATGGCGCTGTCGGCAATGGGCTCGTAGAAACTCGGCCAGCCACACCCGGAATCGAACTTGGCCTTGGAATCGAACAGCGGCTCATTGCAGCAGATGCAGTGATAGACCCCATCGGTCTTGGTGCCGTTGTACTTGCCCGAGAAGGGCCGTTCGGTGCCCTTGAGCCGGCAGACGTTGTACTGCTCCGGGTCGAGCATCGACCGCCATTCTTCCAGGGTTTTTTCCAGCTTTTCCATGGTCCTTCCTCTGCAACGGAAAAAGCCCGATCTGTGTCTTTTCCACGGATCGGGCGGCACGTATGATTGCGCCTCGTCAGACGCCAGTCTGGCAGCCGCGTTACACCCATTCAAACGGATTTTGCCGCAGCCGGTGCAGGTTACAGGCCGGTGTGACACGGCAGGATTCCCAGTACGGTAGTTCATCCTCCGCCTGGATCGTTCATTTTCGGGAACACATCGCCATGCAGGTCAGCAAATCGAACAAGCTCGCCAACGTCTGTTATGACATTCGCGGCCCAGTGCTCAAGCACGCCAAACGTCTGGAAGAGGAAGGCCACCGCATCCTCAAGCTGAATATCGGCAACCCGGCGCCCTTTGGTTTCGAAGCGCCGGACGAAATCCTCCAGGACGTGATCCGCAACCTGCCCACCGCCCAGGGCTACAGCGACTCCAAGGGCCTGTTCAGTGCGCGCAAGGCGGTGATGCAGTACTACCAGCAGAAGCAGGTGGAAGGCATCGGCATTGAAGACATCTACCTGGGCAACGGCGTCTCCGAGCTGATCGTGATGGCCATGCAGGCCCTGCTCAACAACGGCGACGAAGTGCTGGTGCCGGCCCCCGACTACCCGCTGTGGACCGCCGCGGTGAGCCTGGCCGGCGGCAACCCGGTGCACTACCTGTGCGACGAGCAGGCGAACTGGTGGCCGGACCTGGCCGACATCAAGGCCAAGATCACCCCGAACACCAAGGCCCTGGTGATCATCAATCCGAACAACCCCACCGGCGCCGTGTACCCCAGGGAAGTGCTGCTGGGCATGCTGGAGCTGGCCCGCCAGCACAACCTGGTGGTGTTCTCGGACGAGATCTACGACAAGATCCTCTACGATGACGCCGTGCACATCTGCACCGCCTCGCTGGCCCCGGACCTGCTGTGCCTGACCTTCAACGGCCTGTCCAAGTCCTATCGGGTAGCCGGTTTCCGTTCCGGCTGGGTGGCCATTTCCGGTCCCAAGCAGCACGCCCAGAGCTACATCGAAGGCATCGACATGCTGGCCAACATGCGCCTGTGCGCCAACGTGCCCAGCCAGCACGCCATCCAGACCGCACTGGGCGGCTACCAGAGCATCAACGACCTGGTGCTGCCCCCGGGCCGCCTGCTGGAACAGCGCAACCGCACCTGGGAACTGCTCAACGACATTCCCGGAGTCAGTTGCGTCAAGCCCATGGGCGCGCTGTATGCCTTCCCGCGGATCGACCCGAAGATCTGCCCGATCCACAACGACGAGAAGTTCGTCCTCGATCTGCTGCTCTCGGAAAAGCTCCTGGTGGTGCAAGGCACGGCCTTCAACTGGCCATGGCCGGATCACTTCCGCGTCGTGACCCTGCCGCGGGTGGATGACCTGGAGCAGGCCATTGGTCGGATCGGCAGCTTCCTCAAGTCCTACCGCCAGTAACGGAAAAATCGCAGTGCGATCCTTCTCTGGTCGCACTGCGATTAATTCAGCAACACATCTTCACTGCCCTGCTCCACTCCCCTTCTATAAGCTTGCACTTTCCGTCCTGCCCACTGTCACACGTCTGCACCGCAGCCGGGTGGCGGCCGCCCTGGCGTTGGCTCATGGCGTTGAACTACAAGCGTCTAGACCCGGCCTATGCGACACAGTTTGAAATAGAAGCCGTATTGAATAGGCGGTTGCCGCACCTTATATACCCCGCAGTACGCTACATCTTTAGCTTGAGGAGATTTCTACAACCATGATGCGAATCCTGCTGTTTTTGGCCACTAACCTTGCGGTCGTGCTGATTGCCAGCATCACCCTGAGCCTTTTCGGCTTCAACGGGTTCATGGCGGCCAATGGGGTTGATCTGAACCTCAATCAGCTGCTGATTTTCTGTGCGGTCTTCGGTTTTGCCGGTTCGCTGTTCTCGCTGTTCATCTCCAAGTGGATGGCGAAGATGAGCACCAGCACGCAGATCATCACCCAACCGCGCACCCGCCATGAGCAATGGTTGCTGCAGACCGTCGAGCAACTGTCCCGCGAAGCGGGCATCAAGATGCCCGAAGTGGGTATTTTCCCAGCCTATGAGGCCAACGCCTTTGCCACCGGCTGGAACAAGAATGATGCGCTGGTAGCCGTCAGCCAGGGCCTTCTGGAACGTTTTTCGCCCGATGAAGTGAAAGCCGTGCTGGCCCACGAGATCGGCCACGTCGCCAACGGTGACATGGTGACCCTGGCACTGATCCAGGGTGTGGTGAACACTTTCGTGATGTTCTTCGCACGGATCATCGGCAACTTCGTCGACAAGGTGATCTTCAAGAACGAAGAAGGCCAGGGCATCGCCTACTACGTGGCGACCATCTTCGCCGAACTGGTTCTGGGTATCCTGGCCAGCGCCATCGTCATGTGGTTCTCGCGCAAACGCGAATACCGCGCCGACGAAGCCGGCGCCCGTCTGGCCGGCACCAACGCGATGATCGGCGCGCTGCAGCGCCTGCGTTCGGAACAGGGCCTGCCGGTGCACATGCCCGACACCCTGAATGCCTTCGGCATCAACGGTGGCATCAAGCAGGGCCTGGCTCGCATGTTCATGAGCCACCCTCCGCTGGAAGAGCGTATCGAGGCCCTGCGTCGTCGCGGCTGATCCAGTGCAAGGCAATACCCAAAAGGGCGACGCAAGTCGCCCTTTTGCTTGGCCGCCAAAAACCTATCTCGCGGCACCCTGCTTGCTCAGGCGATAGACCCTCTCCACCAGCCGGGTCACGCCACCCTGGAGAAACTTCCAGCTCTCGCCAAGAATGTCGCGCTCCGTTTCTACCTGCAGTTGCCAGACGCCCCCCAGACGTTGCCGGACCTCATCGTCGAGCACCGCAAATGGCGGGCCGTCCAACTGCTCCTGGGCGTAATCCATGGTGATCAGCAGCCCCTTGCTGCCATTCGGCAACAGGCCATTGAGGTGAGCGGCATAGCGCTGTCGCATGGGCGAGGGCAAGGCAATCATGGCTGCACGGTCATACAGGGCCGTGCAATCAGCGGTGTCCTCGGCGGTCAGGGCAAAGAAATCACCGCACCAGAGCTCAATGGGCCCGTGGGCGTAGACCTTGAACACCCCGTGCTGGCTGATTTGCGGCTGCAACTGGTGCTCACGAAAGAAATCCTCCACCGCCTTTTCCGCCAGTTCGATGCCCAGCACCTCGAACCCTTGGTCGGCAAGCCAGATCAGGTCCAGGCTCTTGCCGCACAAGGGCACCAGCACGCGGCTTTGCGCCGCCAGGCCCAAGGCCGGCCAGTACTGCTGCAGGTAAGGGTTGACCTCGGCCAGGTGAAAGCCGATCTGATCGCGCTCCCAGCGCTTTTGCCAAAAGTCCGCTTGCATGAGAAGTCCTTAAAATTCGATAAAAAAGCGCTAAAACTTATATTAGATTTAGATCATTGATCTGATTGAAGATGGCGCATCTTAACCTTCAGGAGCCTCTTCATGCTTCCCAGCCTGTTCATCTCCCACGGCTCTCCCATGCTGGCGCTGGAACCCGGCGCCAGCGGCCCGGCCCTGGCTCGCCTGGCAGCCGAGCTGCCACGGCCCAGGGCGATCCTGGTGGTCTCGGCCCACTGGGAAAGCTCCGATCTGCGGGTCAGTTGCAACCCGCACCCGGAAACCTGGCACGACTTTGGCGGCTTCCCCGCCGCGCTGTTTGCCGTGCAATACCCGGCCCCGGGCGATCCGGAACTGGCAGCCCAGGTAGTGGAGCTGCTCCAGGCCGAAGGCCTGCCCGCCCAACTGGACAGCCAGCGCCCCTTCGACCACGGCACCTGGGTACCGCTGTCGCTGATGTACCCGCAGGCGGACATCCCGGTGGTCCAGCTGTCGCTGCCCAGCCGCCTGGGCCCGGCCCTGCAGACCCGCATCGGCCACGCCCTGGCCAGCCTGCGGGAACAGGGCGTGCTGCTGATCGGCTCCGGCAGCATCACCCACAACCTGCGGGACCTGGACTGGCACGCTGGCCCGGAAAGCGTCGAACCCTGGGCCAAGGCCTTTCGCGACTGGATGATCGACAAGCTGGCGGCCGATGACCAGGCGGCCCTGCATGACTACCGCCAGCAGGCACCGAATGCCGTGCGCAGCCACCCCAGTGATGAACACCTGCTGCCGCTGTATTTCGCCCGGGGCGCCGGTGGCGAATTCAGCGTGGCCCACCAGGGCTTCACCCTGGGCGCCCTGGGCATGGACATCTACCGATTTGGCTGATGGCCGCCAGCTCCAAGGCAAATGACAGGCAAAAAAAATCCCCGAACCAGTCGGGGATTTTTTATGCCTGATCAATCAGCCCAGGGGCCGATCAATCTTCGCGATAGCGACGCAGCTTCAGTTGCTTGCCGGCAACGCGAGTGTCCTTGAGCTTGGTCAGCAGACGGTCCAGACCATCCTCCGGCAGCTCGACCAGGCTGAAGCTGTCACGCACCTGGATGCGGCCGATAGCTTCACGGGCCAGGCCGCCTTCATTGAGGATCGCGCCCAGAAGGTTCTTGGCAGCGATGCCGTCACGGGCACCCAGCGCGGTACGGCAGCGTGCACGACCTTCGCCCAGAGGCATTGGCGCGCGACGCTCACGGTCACCACGATCAGGACGGTCACCGGAACGCTCAGGACGATCGCCACGTGGAGCGCTGTTGGGCACCAGTGGACGCTCTTTCTCGATCGCGGCCAGGTTCAGCGCTTGACCGTTGGTAGCCTTGCGCAGCAGGGCTGCGGCCAGGGCACGCGGGCTGCAACCGATGTCGGCGGTCAGGCGATCGAGCAGATCACCGTGGGTCGCTTCAGCATCAGCCACCAGCGGCGACAGGCTGTTGGTCAGCTTCTTGATGCGGGCATCGAGAACGGCTTGGGCGTCGGGCAGGCGAACTTCGGCAACCTTCTGACCGGTTACACGCTCGATCACTTGCAGCATGCGGCGCTCACGTGGAGTCACCAGCAGCAGCGCGCGGCCTTCGCGACCGGCACGGCCGGTACGGCCGATACGGTGCACGTAGGATTCCGGGTCGTACGGCATGTCCACGTTGAATACGTGGGTGATGCGCGGTACGTCCAGACCACGGGCGGCTACGTCGGTCGCCACAACGATGTCCAGGCGGCCATCCTTGAGGGAGTCGATCACGCGCTCACGCTGGTTCTGGGCGATGTCGCCGTTCAGCGCAGCGGCTTTGTAGCCTTTGGCTTCCAGGGCACTGGCCAGGTCCAGGGTCGCTTGCTTGGTGCGCACGAACATGATCAGGGCGTCGAAATCTTCAACTTCCAGCAGGCTCAGAACGGCAGAGGTCTTCTGGTCGGCGTGAACCAGCAGGTGAGCCTGCTCGATCGCGGTGACGGTCTGGGTCTTGCTCTGGATCTTGACGTGTTTCGGGTCCTTCAGGTGACGCTCGGCGATGGCCCGGATCGACTGCGGCAGGGTGGCCGAGAACAGTACGGTCTGGCGGGTCTCCGGCATGGCCTTGAAGATCACTTCCAGGTCATCCATGAAGCCCAGCTTGAGCATCTCGTCGGCTTCGTCGAGAACCAGGTGGTTCACGGTGGCCAGGACTTTTTCGTCGCGACGCAGGTGGTCGCACAGACGGCCCGGAGTGGCGACAACGATCTGTGCGCCATTACGGATTGCTTTCAGTTGTGGGCCCATCGGCGCACCGCCGTAGACGGCCACAACAGTCACGCCCGGCATTTGCTTGGCGTAGGTTTCGAAAGCGGTTGCTACTTGCAGCGCCAACTCACGGGTTGGGGCCAGGATCAGAGCTTGCGGCTCGCGCTTGGACGGATCAATGCGGTGCAGGATAGGCAGGGCAAAGGCAGCGGTCTTACCGGTACCGGTTTGCGCCTGACCAATCATATCGTGACCGGCAAGGATGATCGGGATCGACTGCTGCTGAATAGCCGAAGGCTCTTCATAGCCGGTAGCGACTACTGCAGCGACAATATTGGGATGAAGTTCAAGAGCGGCGAAGCCGCCGATTTCCTGGGTCATGGGTCTGCCTCTAAGTGCATCCGCAAAGACCCATGCTCCAAAGCTGCGCATGCCGTGTAAGACTCAAGAGTCACCCTGGCAGCTTTGTCGGCGGGGATTTGCGAAAACGATTGGATGAATGGATCGTCAAGGATAGTCCGCGCAGCGGACAAGCAGCCGAAGCTGACTTCGGGGAATTGCATTACCTAAACGTGGCCCGGCTAAAGGCCGGCGCGCACTATACCGGAATTACTCAAAAAAGGGAGTTTTTTTTATCGGAAAAATCCGCTGAACACCCGATTGTCATGGGCTTTGCGCAGACTTCGGCGGCGCGCTATTTTGCTCAGGCCCGGCGCTGTTGGTCATCGCGCTTAAACGGTTCACCTTTGTGCACGAAACCGCCCGCGCCAACCTCCCCTCTTTCTTCCCAGGACAGCGCTCATGAATCAGCCCAGTGCCAGCCGTGTCAGCCGTGAACTACGTGGTCACCTGTTCCTTATCGGCCTGGACCGGGTGGCCAAGCGCAATGCCTTCGACCTCGAGCTGCTCAACCAGTTGAGCCTGGCCTACGGCGAGTTCGAAGCCAGCAGCGAGGCGCGAGTGGCGGTGGTGTTCGGCCACGGCGAGCACTTCACCGCAGGCCTGGACCTGGCCAATGTCGGCGCCGCCCTGGCCCAGGGCTGGCAAGCACCAGCCGGTGGCTGCGACCCCTGGGGCGTGTTCAGCGGCCCACAGGTGAACAAGCCGGTGATCGTCGCCGTACAAGGCTACTGCCTGACCATCGGCATCGAGCTGATGCTGGCCTCCGACATCAATCTCTGCGCCAGCAATACCCGCTTCGCGCAAATGGAGGTGCAACGCGGAATCTTCCCTTTCGGCGGCGCGACCCTGCGCCTGCATCAACTGGCCGGCTGGGGCAATGCCATGCGCTGGTTGCTGACCGGGGACGAATTCGATGCCCATGAAGCCCTGCGCCTGGGCCTGGTGCAGGAGGTCATGGCCAGCGAAGACCTGCTGCCCCGGGCCATCGAACTGGCCGAACGGATTGCCCGCCAGGCACCGCTGGGGGTGCAGGCGACCCTGATGTCGGCACGCCAGGCCAGGCTCGAAGGGGAAACGGCGGCCGCCCAGGGGCTGGCGCCGCTGGTGCACAAACTGATGAACAGTGAGGACGCCAAAGAGGGCGTGCGGGCGATGATCGAAAAACGGCCCGGGGTGTTCAAGGGCTGCTGAACAGGGGCCGGCAGATCGGCTTCGCCGGCCAGCCGGCGCCAGCAAGGGCTTATGTGGCCGGGCGGATCGCCTTGATCAAGGGTTGCAGGGAGTAGCCCAAGCGTGGGGCCAGGGCTTGGGCGCGGGCATTCAGGCCTGGCAGGTCCAGCTCCTGGTCGAGGTCGGACGGCACGATCAGAATCACGTTGCCCTCCTTCACCGGCAACTCCCAGTAATGGCGGTGATAGAGCCCGCGCAACAGGGCGGCGCCCAAGGGCTTGCCATCATCGGTGGCCCACTGGTTGATCACCAGCCAGCCGCCGGGGTTGAGGCGCTTCTGGCAGTTCTCCAGAAACCCCCAGGCCAGATGCCCGACGCCGGGGCCGACGTCGGTGTACAGGTCGACGAAGATCAGGTCGGCGGATTCAGCACTGTCCAGCAGCTCCAGGGCATCGCCGACTCTTATATATAGACGCGGATCGTCGTCCAGCCCCAGGTACTCGATAGCCAGGCGCGGCACGTCCGGTCGCAGTTCGATGGCTTCCACATCTTCCAGGGGCAGGAACTTCAGGCAAGCCTGGGTCAGGGTGCCGGCGCCCAGCCCGAGAAACAACGCGCTCTCCGGCGCCTCATGGCACAGGGCACCGATCAGCATGGCCCGGGTGTAGTCGTACTCCAGCCAACTGGGGTCCGCCGTGAACACACAGCTTTGCTCGATGGCATCGCCAAATTCGAGAAAACGATAGTCCGCCACTTCCAGGACCCGGATCATGCCGAATTCGTCATGCACTTCAGCGAGCAGGCGCTCGACGCGCTCCTCAGTCATTTCATCTCCTAGCCGCGCGGGCACAGAACCTTGCCGGCGCGATAAACCAACCGCTCGGCAGCGAGCGGGAAAGGCGCGATTGTCGGCCAAGCGAGAGGAGCAGGTCACGCACTAATTTGCTGCTAACATGCCCCTCCCACCGTTAAAGCACTCGAGTCCGCGATGAGCCAACCCTGGAGCCCCGACAGCTGGCGCGCCCTGCCGATCCAGCAACAACCCCACTACCCCGATGCCGCGCACCTGCTGCAGGTCGAGCAAAGCCTGGCCAGTTATCCACCGCTGGTGTTTGCCGGTGAAGCCCGGGAGTTGCGTCGCCAGTTTGCCGAAGTCACCCAGGGCCGGGCATTCCTGTTGCAGGGTGGCGATTGTGCCGAGAGCTTCGCCGAATTCTCCGCGGCGAAGATTCGCGACACCTTCAAGGTGCTGCTGCAGATGGCCATCGTCATGACCTTTGCCGCCGGCTGCCCGGTGGTCAAGGTCGGGCGCATGGCCGGCCAGTTCGCCAAGCCGCGCTCGGCCAACGACGAAACCATCAATGGCGTGACCTTGCCGGCCTATCGCGGCGACATCGTCAACGGCATCGGTTTCGATGAAAAAAGCCGGGTGCCGGACCCCGACCGCCTGCTGCAGTCCTACCACCAGGCCACCGCCACCCTCAACCTGCTGCGAGCCTTCGCCCAGGGCGGTTTCGCCGACCTGCACCAGGTGCACAAGTGGAACCTGGACTTCATCGCCAACTCGGCCCTGGCCGAGAAGTACAGCCAACTGGCAGACCGCATCGACGAAACCCTGGCCTTCATGCGTGCCTGCGGCCTGGACAGCGCGCCGCAACTGCGCGAAACCAGCTTCTTCACCGCCCACGAAGCGTTGCTGCTCAACTATGAAGAAGCCTTCGTGCGCCGCGACAGCCTGACCAACGACTACTACGACTGCTCGGCGCACATGCTGTGGATCGGCGATCGCACCCGGCAACTGGACGGCGCCCACGTGGAGTTCCTGCGCGGGGTGAACAACCCGATCGGGGTCAAGGTCGGCCCGAGCATGAACACCGACGAACTGATCCGCCTGATCGATATCCTCAACCCGGAAAACGATCCCGGCCGCCTCAACCTGATCGTGCGCATGGGCGCCAACAAGGTCGGCGATCACCTGCCACAGCTGATCCGCGCGGTGGAAAGCGAAGGCAAGCAGGTGCTGTGGAGCTCGGACCCGATGCACGGCAACACCATCAAGGCCAGCAGCGGCTACAAGACCCGGGATTTCGCGCAGATCCTCACCGAGGTCAAGCAGTTCTTCCAGGTCCACCAGGCCGAAGGCAGCTATGCCGGTGGCATCCATATCGAGATGACCGGGCAGAACGTCACCGAATGCATCGGCGGTGCCCGGCCGATTACCGAGGATGGTTTGTCGGACCGTTACCACACCCATTGCGACCCGCGGATGAATGCCGACCAGTCTCTGGAACTGGCCTTCCTGATTGCCGAGACCTTGAAGCAGGTCAAGCGCTAAGAGCGCTTTCGCCGGCTAGCCCGCTCCTGCAAGGGCTGTGTAGGAGCGGGCTGGCCCGCGAAGCTCTTCACCCCAGCACCTCACGCAGGCGTCGCGCGCCATCACGCTGGCAATTGAGCTGAATCTGTTCCAACCCCAGCCAGTCGGCCATCTTTCGCAATTGCAGGGCCAATGCCCGGACACCCTCGTCGTCCAGACCGAATGGCTCCTCATGCACCGCGTGCACCGCCAGACGCCCCTGGGCCCGCTCCGCCCGCAGGTCGACCCGGGCGGCAATCCGCTCGTTGTGCAGGAACGGCAGCACGTAATAGCCATAGACCCGCTTGTGCTCAGGCGTGTAGATCTCCAGGCGGTAGCGGAAATCGAACAGCCGCTCGGTACGGCTACGCTCCCAGATCAGGGAATCGAAAGGTGACAACAGCGCGCTGGCTTCGACCTTGCGCGGCACCCGCGCCTCGGGCAGGCAATAGGCACTTTGCTTCCAGCCCTGGACCTCACAGCCCAGCAGTTCGCCGGACTCGCACAACTCGGCAAGCCGCGCGCGACTATCGCCGGGATCGAGGCGAAAGTAGTCCCGCAGGTCCTTTTCCGTGGCTACCCCCAGTGCCCCGGCCGCCTGCAGCAGCAACCGGCGCTGGGCCTGGGCTTCCTCCAACGGCATCTGCTGGAGGATCGCCGCCGGGATCACTCGTTCCGGCAAGTCATACAGACGCTCGAAACCGCGGCGGCCGGACACTGTCACCTCACCGGCAGCGAACAGCCATTCCAGGGCATGCTTTTCTTCGCTCCAGTCCCACCAGGGGCCGGCCCGCTCTTCGCGGGTGGAGAGGCTGCCGGCCCCCAGCGCGCCCTGCTGCTCCACGGCCGCCAGCACCCGGCGCAGAGTGGCCTGGCGTTCCTGGCCGAAACGCGCCAGTTGCGAGTAGATACCCTGCCCCTGGCGTGCGCGCTGCATGCGCCAGCGCATCAAGGGGTACATGGACATCGGCAGCAGCGAGGCCTCATGCCCCCAGTACTCGAACAAGGTGCGCTGGCGCCCCTGGCTCCAGGCGGCCTGATCGAGCAGCTGCTGTGGATAACTGCCAAGACGGGAAAACAGCGGCAAGTAATGGGCGCGCACCAGGGCGTTGACCGAATCGATCTGCAACAGGCCCAGGCGCTCGATCTGCTGATTGAGTCGGGAGGCCTTGATCGATGCCGGCGGCTGGCGCCCGCCGAAGCCTTGGGCAGCCAGCGCCAGCCGGCGGGCCTGCTTGAGCGAGAAAGAAGGTAGTGCGGGCATGAGCGTCTCCTGGTCTGCCCGCACGCTAGCGCACCCTGGACCGGCTTGTGTAGTGGCCACCGGGTTATTTGTGCATCGGGTCGTCCCAGAACGGGCGGACCGCTTCATGCTCCACATCCGCCCGGCTCAACCCCAGGTCATGCAGGGCCGAATCGCTCAGGCCGGCAAGCATCCGGCGCTCCTGCGCCAACTCGTGCCAGCGGACCACCTGGTGCCATAGTGCACGTAACGACAACGCCTGAATTGGCAGTTTGTGAACCAGCAGATAACCCTTTTGCGCTTTCATGATCCTGTCCTCCAGTGGGGATGAGCACAGTCTCTTCCCCGAACAAGGATCAATCCAACGAATGTTTCTTATGCAATACATCTCAGGGTTTGATGCTTTGGTTCCCCGCCGGTGTTTCCAGGGACCGCTTTCAGATCCGGTAATCCCCCGGCCAGCCGCCCAGTGGGTCGCGACCGAAACCATCGAGGCTGGCCGCCGCCGACTCTTCACAGGCCAGCAGGCTGTAGCCGCCAAGATCATCGGGCAACGGCAGAGCCGAAGGGGGAGTCAGGACAATGGACGGGTGCAGTTGCCCGAGCAACTCTTGCACCGTGCTGCTGACCGCGGGCCGGGCGCCGTTGATGGCCAGCACCGCCGCCTGCGGGGTCAGGGCTTCGGCAAGGACGGTGTAGCCATGGTTGCTGCAACTGACCGGCAACCGGTGTTCCTGGCGCTGTTCCTCGATGACGCGGGCCGGCTGCTCCTCCACCGACAGGACCACCCCGCAACAGCCGGTTGCAGCAATGATCCGCGCGTCCGGGTAGTGGTTTCGCAGGCTGGTGTAGGTGGACTGCTTGCCGGTGAGCACGATCAGGCCATCGCGCCCATGAAACTGCCGCACCAGCTCTGCCGAGGATTCCTCACTGACCCGCAGCCAATCCTTTACGCCAAGCACGGCCGCCAACTCGCCAATCACTGCACTGGCCTCCTGATAACGGTCGTGACGCACCGACACCGTGGTGGGTATGCCCATCAAGGCAAAGGGCGCGGCGCGGCGGATTGCATGCAGACAAAAGCCGTAATAGGGCAGCAGGCACAGGACTTCCTGGCCATAGCCCTGGCCCGCCCCCTGGTCATCCAGGCTCTCCCTGGCGCGAATCAGCCCCCAGCGAAACAGCGACAGGAGCTCGCCATGCAACACATCGCGCCACTTTTCCAAAGCCATCCTGGGTTCCGGCAAGCGCCTGGCCAGGGCCTCGAAGTCATCACGCTCGAATAACAATTCCTGCAACTGCGCCAGGGGCTCCAGGTTCTGGAAATAGGGCTGGTTCATGTTGCGCTCCAGGCCTGGCGCTGCAGCACCGCGTCCTTGCCGGTGCAATAGTGCTGGCGGATGCCATCCAGAAAGCTCCAGGCCAGTGACGGCAGCATGGCCGCACGCGCCACCGAGTCACCGCCCACGTCGCCCCGCGCCAGCAGGTACTCGATGTTGAGCGACGGCCGCTGATCGTGGCCCAGCTCGTCATCCAGTTCGTCATGGGCTGCCATGGCCCCCAGCAACGCTGCACAGCGCGGGTTGTTGGCGGACACCTGCGAGTAGAAACGCAGGTGACGATCATCGCCACGGCATTCGCTCAGGCTTTTTTGCAGGTAGGTCGAACCGATCAGGTAGCCCTTCCAGTCATGCCGTGCCAGGTCGCTGAGATAACCGACAAAGGCAGTGGTGGTCGGCAAGGGTCGCATCGCTTCCGGGCGCCGGACTCCCAGTTCGCGCAGCCTGGGCTTGAGGATGTCGCAGTGGGTCAGCTCATCCTGCAGGTGCTGCAACAGGTTCTCGCGGATCCGCGCATCCGCACAGGCGGCAATGGCCGGGCTGACATGTCGGGTCGCCGAGGCCAGGTAATGATAGTTCTCCAGCATGTAGCCGATGATCAGCTCATCCGCGCAGCCCTCGGTCATCTGTTGCCACAGGCCGTGGCCGTCCACCGATACCAGCCAGTCGGTGGTCATCTGTTCGATGGCCGCCACACTCTCGGCGCTGGAGCTCTGCCCATTGAGCAACTGCTCATGCACCTGGGTGATCAGTGCGCCAAAAGGCGCCGGGCTCATGACCAGTTGCGTCATTCGCGGCCCCAGGGCATAGCAGGACGCAACGACGGTATCGGCAGGGTTGTCATCGCCGGAACGCTCACCGTTGACCAGGCTCATCACACTGGACGGCCAGACCGGCAGGCCCTGGAAAATTTCCACGTCCAGGGGCGAATCAGCGGCGTGCAACAGTTGGTCCAGCCCCTCCTCGGCCACCAGTTGGGCCGCGGTGACAATGGAGCTGGCACATCCCTGCTCCAGCGCAGTCAGCCAGCGGTAGATCATTTCGCTGAGGCTGCAGACTGCATTGAGCACCGTGGCCACCACCGGCGCGGGGTAGCAGTCCTGAGTGCGCACGGCCTTCTTCCAGTTATCCGAATGCCCATACTGGATGTCGGTGGAAAAATGCCCCAGCACCTTGTCTGTCGCCTTGCGGCTCAACAGGTTGTGGCCCACCAGCAACTCATGCCAACCCAGCACCGCCTCCTGCTCCACCGAGGAGTGCTCCATGAAACCGGAGCAGGCCGCCGACACCAGCTCGCCCATGGCCGCGATCTGCCGGGACAGGTGAATCCACTCCAGGGTTGCGGGCAAAGGCCGGGCCAGCCTGACCATGTCGCCGGAACAGCCGATCAGCTCCAGGGCCTCATTGAAGAACTGCGCATGATCCCACTCCTCCAGCGCATGCCTGGACAGCATCAGGGAGATCGGCGACAACCCTATACCCGGGCTGACCGAGGGGCACATCCTCGAGGCCGCGGCAGCCAGGTAGTGCCGGGTTTCCAGGATATAAGCGTAGAGCGCAGCTTGATCACCCTCTCTTATCTTTCGCCAGATGGGGTGACCATAAACAAACTCTTCTGCAGCGGTATATTGCTCGTTCAGCAGAAAAATAACTTCTTCCGCATTGAACTGGGCGCCCAGCGCCGACAAGTTGAGACTCTGGGCAATGCGTTCGACAATAAAAGCATTATCACTAAGTGTAGAGATAGGCGCTTCCAGACTTCCCAGCAGCAGTACCGAGTGACTGCCGATAGTGCTGCGCGCTAAAAATGGAGGGCTACGCAACGGTTCAGATATATCGATATGAGTAGTTCGAGTAGTGAGGTCCATTTCTGATCCTGCCCTCCAAAGCGTTAGCGTCATTTACTCGACGATGGCTGCCCTAAGTTGCTTCGCCGCCTTCTCCGTACGTTCCACCAGGCCCACCAGCGCCTTGAGGTCTTCCGGCGCCAGCTTGCCGGCTTTGAGCTTGGTCTTGAGCTGTGTCAGCTCGGCAGTGGTTGGCTCAGTGTGTTCCGCTTTCACGTTCATGAAAGGACCCTCCAAAGTTGGTCGCAATCCCAGTACAGACCATCTGTACATGGCAAGCGCAACACTAGTAGCGGATGTTTCTTTAGGCAAACCCAAACAACCACAAAGTTGACCATTAATCGGCCCAGGGCATATTCATTGATTTTTATCGCGCAGCGAAATTAGCAACCAACAACTTATAGCCAACATTCCAGACCTTTTTTGAAAACTTATAGCCAGCACCGATAAGGCTTATCGCCAATAAAACAGCACAACTAAAGCCAAAGACAAAACCAATAAAAGCCACGAGCATTAATTGCTGGATCGAGCATCATTTATCCGCAGTACTACTTGAACTGGAGGAGCACTATCGACACTCTGTTATCCAGCTATCCCTATTGCGATTGCCCAGCGCTACTGATCAGGAGGAAGCGTCATGAGAGACATGCTGAGCGTGGACTGGTCGCGTATCCCGCCCCCCCAGGACGATGGCGCAGCCCGTCACTTGCAAGGCCTGCACTTGCCCGGGCTACGACTGCCCTCCACCTCGGGCGAAGGGGTCGACCTGTCGACGTTGCCCGGCACAACGGTGCTCTATGTCTACCCGCGCATGGGACGACCGGATTTGCCGCTGCTGGAGGGCTGGGACATGACCCCCGGCGCCCGCGGCTGTACCCCGCAGTCCTGCGGCTTTCGCGACCTGGCCGAGGAACTCGCGGCCGCCGGGGCGGCGAACCTGTTCGGCCTCTCGACCCAGGACAGCGACTATCAACGTGAAGCCGTCGAGCGGCTGCACCTGCCCTTTGCCCTGCTCTCCGATGCACAGGGGCAATTGACCGAAGCCCTGGGGCTGCCGATGTTCGAATTGAACGCCACCCGTTTCCTGAAACGCCTGACTCTGATTCTCAAGGCCGGGCAGATCGAAAAGGTGTTCTACCCGGTGTTTCCACCGGACCAGAACGCCCGGCAGGTGCTGGCCTGGCTGCAAGCGCAACGCCAGGGATGACGCCATGGCCTTGCGAGGAATAAGATCAGGCCCAGGAATGCTTCCCGCCCCATGCATCTCAGGATTTGATCAATGTCCCAGTTCCCCAGCATCGACACCGAAGTGCTGCGCACCTTCGTCGCCATCGCCGATGAAGGCGGTTTTACCCGGGCTGGAGAACGGGTCAACCGCACCCAATCGGCGGTGAGCATGCAGATGAAGCGCCTGGAAGAGGACGTGCTGCAACGCCAGCTGTTCCAGCGCGACGGACGCCAGGTCAAGCTGACCGCCGAGGGTCAAGTACTGCTGGGCTATGCCCGGCGCATCCTGAAACTGCATAGCGAAGTGTTCAATACCCTGCGCGAACCGCACATGGTGGGGCTGGTGCGCATCGGCACGCCGGATGACTATGTGATGCGTTTTCTGCCGGGGATTCTGTCGCGCTTCGCCCAGAGCTACCCGCTGATCCAGATCGAAGTGCATTGCGAATCGTCCAAGCAACTGCTGCAACGCCAGGACCTGGACCTGACCATCGTCACCCGAGAGCCGGGCAGCGAGATCGGCCAACTCTTGCGCAAGGAGCGCTTCGTCTGGGCCGTGGCCCAGTGCTTCACGCCCCATGAACAGACGCCACTGCCGCTGGCGATGTTCAACAGCGACTGCTTTTGCCGGCTGTGGGCCTGCAACGCCCTGGATGCCATCGGCCTCGACTATCGCATTGCCTACAACAGCTCCAGCCTGTCGGCAATCATGGCGGTGGTCAGCGCCGGGCTGGCGATCACCGCGCAGCTGGAAAGCCTGATCACGCCGGACCTGCGCATCCTCGGCGAGAACGAAGGGCTGCCGGAGCTGCCCGAGGCCAGCATCATGCTGCTGCGCAACCTCAACCAGCCCTCGCCCATCACCGAATGCCTGGCCGAACACATCGTCGAAGGCTTCAAACTTTAAACGCCAGCATCACCGCACACACCACCAGGAAGCCGCAGAACAGGCCGCGCAACAGCCGCTCGGGCAAGGCGTGGGCGACCTTCACCCCCCAACTGATGCTCAGCAAGCCACCGGCTGCCAGCGGCAGACCGATCGCCCAGTCCACCTGATGGTGAAAGCCATAGGTCACCAGGGTGACCCCGGTGCTGGGTAGCGCCAGCGCCAGGGACAAACCCTGTGCTACCACCTGGGTGGTGCCGAAGACACTGGTCAGTACCGGCGTGGCAACCACTGCGCCCCCCACCCCGAACAGCCCGCCCATGGCCCCGGAAGCGGCGCCCAATACCCCGAGCCAAGGCCAGGGGTAACGCATCTCGCTGCTGGCCGGGGCACTGGCCATGAACATGCGCAGCAGGTTGTAGGCCGACAGCACCAGAAGAAAGGCGACAAAGCCGATGCGCATCTTCTGTGCATCGATGCCCACCGCCCAGATCGAGCCCAGCCAGGCGAAACTGAACCCCATCAGGGCCAGGGGCAAGGCGTGGCGCGCCTCTATGCGGTTGCGCTGGTGATAGCGCCACAGCGCGAGTAGCACATTGGGTACAACCATGACCAGCGCCGTGCCCTGGGCAATCTGCTGGTCCAGGCCAAACAGCACGCCGAGCACCGGAATCGCGATCAAGCCACCGCCAATACCGAACAGCCCGCCCACCGTACCCAACGCCGCGCCCAACAACAGATACATCATCAACTCGATCACAACCGCTCTCCTCACCTGAGAGCTGCATGCTACGCAGTCGGCCCTGGCACGGAAACGCATAGCAACGCACAATGGCTTTGCCGTTTTCGCATAAGCGAGCTGATCATGAATCCCAATACACTGACCGAACAACTGGGTCTGTTTCTTGATGTGCTGGAGGCGGGCAGCTTTTCCGCAGCGGCACGCCGCCATCCGCTGACGCCCTCCGCCGTGGCCCGGCGCATCGACAGCCTGGAAAACGCCGTGGGCACCACTCTGTTCATGCGTACCACCCACGCCGTGGTCGCCACCGCCGCCGGCCAGGCCTTTGCCGAACGGGCCCGGCGTATCGTTGCCGAGCTGCAACTGGCTCGGGCCGAGGCAGTTTCCCTGAGCCATGCCCCGGAGGGCCTGATCCGCATCGACGCCCCCGCTGCCTTCGGGCGCCGCCACTTGGCGCCGGCCATTGCCGATTTCCTGGTGCTCTACCCCGGGCTGGATGTGCAGTTGCACCTGATCGACAGCTTTGTCGACATGCAGGGCTCCCACCTGGGCAAGGTCGACCTGGTGCTGCGCGCCGGCCAGCGCGTGGACACGCGGATGGTCGCCACCTCCCTGGCCAGCATCGTGCGTATCGCCTGTGCCAGCCCCTCCTACCTGAAAAGCCGCGGCACCCCCAGCCACCCCGCCGAACTCAGCCAGCACGACGGCCTCGACTGGGATGGCCTGGCGCCGCTGTTCGCCTGGCGCTTCGAGCTTGACGGCCAGGTGCAGAGCCATCGTCCGCAGCGTATACGCCTTGGTGCCAACAACGCTGAAGCCCTGCTTTCCGGGGCCCTGGCCGGGCTGGGCATTGCCCACCTGCCCACCTGGCTGGTGAGTGAATACCTGCTGCGCGGCGAACTGGTGCCGCTGTTCTGCGAAGGCGGCCTGCCCAAGCCGGAAACCGCCGGCATCTACGCCTTGCGCATGGAACAGCACCCCAATGCCCGTAGCCGCCTGCTGCTGGAGTACCTGAAAAGCCGCTTCAGCCCGGTTCCGCCCTGGGACCTGGCATTGCAAAGCGCAATGGGCTGAAACCTGAGGAAAATTATCTGGCGCATTAAAGACTCGCCCGCTAGATTCATGACCATTAATGATCAAGGCCGCCAACATGACCACCGAACGCTCCCCCCTGGACTCCTGCGATCAACTGCTGCTGGACAACCAGGTGTGCTTTGCCCTGCACTCCACCTCGCTGATGCTGACCAAGGTCTACAAGCCTCTGCTGCAGAAGCTGGGGCTGACCTACCCGCAGTACCTGGCTATGCTGGTGCTCTGGGAACGGGACGGGCTGACGGTCGGCGAGATCAGCCAGCGCCTGCTGACCGACCCCGGCTCCCTGACCCCGCTGCTCAAGCGCCTGGAGGCCGAAGGTCTGCTCAGCCGCACCCGCAGTCGGGAAGATGAACGGGTGGTGATTGTCCAACTGACGGAACAGGGCCGGGTGCTGCGCGAGCAAGCCCGGGACATTCCCCAGTGCATCCTCGGGGCCAGCGGCCGGAGCGTGGAGCAATTGCGTCAGTTGCAGGAAGATTTGCAGGTGTTGCGCGGGCATCTGCAGGGCAGTCTTTGACGCTTTGCTGGCAAGCCAGCCCCCTATGGCTGAGGCTAGCTTCTCAACCGAAAAAATATCTTTTTCAGAATCAATGAGTTGCCCATGACTCAAGGCTAATGGAGGGGTTTTCAGCAAAATTTATCTTGCGCACTAAATATTAGCGAGATACATTTATTTCGCACTTACTTAGCGCGCAAATAATTAGCGCGAAAATCACCTACCACGAGGCTTCCACCATGCAAACTCTCTACACCGCCGTTGCAACCGCCACCGGTGGCCGTGATGGCCGCGCTGTTTCCAATGACCAGATCCTCGACGTCAAACTGGCCACCCCCAAGGAACTCGGTGGTGCCGGTGGCCAGGCGACCAACCCTGAACAGCTGTTCGCAGCCGGTTACTCGGCCTGCTTTATCGGTGCCCTGAAGTTCGTCGCCAGCCAGAGCAAGCGCAAGATCCCGGACGACGCTTCGATCACTGCCCATGTCGGCATCGGCCAGATCTCCGGCGGCTTCGGCCTGGATATCGACCTGCATGTGAGCCTGCCCGGCCTGGCCCAGGACGAAGCGCAAAGCCTGGTGGATGCCGCGCATCAGGTCTGCCCCTACTCCAATGCCACCCGTGGCAATGTGGATGTGCGCCTGCACGTTACGGTCTGAAACGGCAAATTCCAGGCATAAAAAAGCCCGACTCAAGGTCGGGCTTTTTCGTCTACAGGGGCGAGCCAGGTTTAAACCTTGGCGCGGCCTTTGTAGGAACCGCCTTCGCGGGTATCGATCTCGATCATGTCGCCGATTTCGATGAAGTCCGCAACGCTCAGCTCGGTACCGTTTTTCAGTTTGGCAGGCTTCATCACCTTGCCCGAAGTGTCGCCGCGCGCGGAACCTTCGGTGTAGTCAACCTGGCGCACGATGGTGGTCGGCAGGTCAACGGAAACCAGACGGTCTTCGAAGAACACAGCTTCGCAAACGTCGGTCATGCCTTCTTCGATGAACGGCAGAACCGCTTCGATGTCTTCGGCGTTCAGCTCGTACATGGTGTAGTCAGTGGTGTCCATGAACGTGTAGGTGTCGCCGCTGATGAACGACAGGGTCGCTTCTTTGCGATCCAGGATCACGTCGTCCAGTTTGTCGTCCGCACCGTAAACGGTTTCGGTCTTGTAACCGGTCAGCAGGTTCTTCAGCTTGGTCTTCATGATCGCGCTGTTACGACCGGACTTGGTGAATTCAGCTTTCTGAACCAGCCAAGGATCGTTGTCGATACGGATCACGGTACCGGGTTTGAGTTCTTTACCAGTTTTCATTGCGAATATCCGAATTTGGATGGGATTTACAAAAATCTAGGCCGCGTATCATATCCAATTTAGGTAAAACTGCACCAGCGCCGCAGCAAGATCGGGCTGGGAGCCTTGTTCCAGACACCATTGCTCGGCGTGCGCGGCGACTTCCGGCCAGTATTGCAGCAGGTTTTTCCAGGGTTCGGCCATCGATGCTTCGCTGTTCCAGGCCTGCCACAGGGCCAGCACTGCAGCCTTGGCCCCCAGGGAAAGGGTGCGGGTATAGAGGCCGAGAAAAGCTTCGAGCTTGTCCAGGTGGATGTCTTCATCCTGGCGATAGATGTGCCAGAGCATCGGACGCCCGGCCCATTGCGCCCGAACGAAGGAGTCCTCCCCGCGCACCGCGTTGAAGTCGCAGCACCAGAGCAGCCGGTCGTAATCCTCCTGGCGCACGAAGGGCAACACCTGAACGGTCAGCGACTGGCGTACCTGGGGACAGCCCGGCGCCAGCGGTTCCTCTCCCAGCCAGCGCTGCACATCGGCCAGCACGCGGCCCTCGGGCACCAGCAGATGAGTCGGCTGCCCGTCGTCGGCCAGGGCCTGCAACCAACTGGCAACCCCGGCATTTTCGTAGGCGAACAGCGAGATCAAGCGACTGCCGGCAACAGGCGATACGCCCAGGGATTTCAGGAAATCCAGCCGGGCCTGGGGCCTGCCCTGGAAATCCCGGCGCTGCTCGAGCAGCCCGGCCTCGCGCAGCAAGCCGCCGGTATCGGCCTGGAATCCGGGAAAGAAGAAGTACTTCTGCACCCCGCGAAACTTCACGGAAGGCAGGCCATGGCACCCGCCGACCCAGTCCTCGGCGCTCAGGTAGTCCAGGTTCAGCCACAGTGGCGCACGCGCACGGTCGGCCATGGCGTCCATGTAGGCGTGGGGCAACTGGCAGGCGAAAGCCGCGATCACCACATCGGCCGCCGCCTCGTCCGGCCACTGGGCGGGCCAGTGCCGCACCTGGACGCCATCCTGAATCTGGCTGGCCTTTTGGCTATCGATCTGCGGGCAGATCTTTTCGAAAGCGCGCAAATCATCGACCCACAGGCGCACCACACATTGATGCTCGGCCACCAGTTGCCGGGCCAGGCGCCAGGTCACGCCGATGTCGCCGTAGTTGTCGACCACGCTGCAGAAAATATCCCAGGAGGCTTTCATTCCACTCCCCGATTGGCAAAGGCGCCGATTGTCCGCATAAATGCTCCTGCGCAGAAGAGCCAACCGCGATTATCTTCGTGCGACAATCGGCCCTTGCCCAACACCGCCCGCCAGGAGGCAGCCATGTCCCATCGTCCCACCGCACGTCGCTCCTTGCGCATCAGTTTCAACTTCCTGGCGCTCACCGCCAGCATTGCCCTGGGCCTGTGGCTGGGTTTCCTGGCGATCGCCCTGACCTGCTGGCTGGCCTCGCACTACCTTTTCAGCCAGCAATTGGCTCCGGTCGCACAAGCGGTGCAGCAGTTGGCAAAACCACCGGTGGCCGCGCCACCTGAGCCACAAAACCGAATGTTCGAGCAGTACCAGGAAAACCTGCGCAAGAACGAGGAACTGCAATCCCTGGACAACGCCCGCAGCAACCTGCGCAACCTGTCCAACCCCAAATGCCAGTTCTGGTTGCAGCAGGACCAGACCGCGCCGAGCGAAAAAAGCCGGGCCAACGTCCTGCAATTCTGTAATTGACCATGAATAAACAGTCCGTCTGCCAACTGATTCTGCAACAGCTCCGGGACGACCTGGAGGTCGCGGTGCGAGCGGCACAAACCGCTTACGAAACCGCCACCCACGAAGAAAATATCGCCGAGAACAAGTACGACACCCTGGGGCTGGAAGCTTCCTACCTGGCCGCCGGCCAGGCTCGACGGGTCGAGGAAATCCGCCAGGCCCTGGGCCTCTGGCAGAACCTGAGCCTGCGCCCTCATGACCCGCAGAAGGGGATTCAGATCGGTGCGCTGTTGGGGCTGGAAGATGAGAACGGCCACGAACAGTGGCTGTTTCTCGGCCCGGATGGCGCGGGCCTGAAGGTCTACGTGGTGGGGCAACTGGTGACCGTCATCACCCCCCGCTCGCCCCTGGGCAACAGCCTGCTGGGAAAGTTCGAGGACGATGAGGTGGAGATCGTGGTGGCGGGCGCCCGGCAACAGTT
This sequence comes from Pseudomonas sp. JV245A, assembly GCF_032424515.1. NCBI lineage: Bacteria > Pseudomonadati > Pseudomonadota > Gammaproteobacteria > Pseudomonadales > Pseudomonadaceae > Pseudomonas > Pseudomonas sp. JV245A. The sequence continues at coordinate 24,473 of NZ_VYKE01000022.1, read as the reverse complement.
CACTGTCACCGAGGTCCGCTAGGCAGGCTGGGGATCAGTGGACCGGCAATTCGACGCCGTCGAACAGCTCTTCCAGTTCCTGCTTGTTATGGCAGGCAATGGCCTTGGCCATGACTTCGCGGGTCAGGTGCGGGGCGAACTTCTCGATGAAATCGCACATGAAGCCACGCAGGAAAGTGCCGCGGCGGAAACCGATCTTGGTGATGCTCGATTCGAACAGTTCACTGGCATCCAGCACCACCAGGTCGCTGTCGAGCTTGGTGTCGACCGCCATCTTCGCCACGATGCCCACGCCCAGGCCCAGGCGCACATAGGTCTTGATCACGTCGGCGTCGGCAGCGGTGAATACCACCTTGGGCGTCAGGCCGCGATGGCTGAAGGCTTCGTCCAACTTGGAGCGACCGGTAAAACCGAACACGTAAGTGACGATCGGGTACTCGGCCAGGGTTTCCAAGGTCAACTTCGGCAGCTTGGTCAGCGGGTGGCCCTGAGGCACTACCACGCAGCGGTTCCAGCGATAGCACGGCATCATCACCAGGTCACCGAACAACTCCAGGGCTTCGGTAGCGATGGCGAAATCCACAGTGCCGTCAGCGGCCATTTCGGCAATCTGCATCGGCGAACCCTGATGCATGTGCAAGGCCACATCCGGGTACTGCTTGATAAAGCTGCTGATCACCGGCGGCAAGGCGTAACGCGCCTGGGTGTGAGTAGTGGCGATGGACAGGGTGCCCTTCTTCTCGTTGGAGAACTCCTGGGCGATCTGCTTGATGCTTTCGACCTTGCGCAGGATCTCGCCGGCGGTGGTGATGATGCGCTCGCCGGCCGGGGTCACGCGGGTCAGATGCTTGCCACTGCGGGCAAAGACCTCGACCCCGAGTTCGTCCTCGAGCAGACGGATCTGCTTGCTGATACCCGGTTGCGATGTGTAAAGGCTTTGCGCGGTAGCGGAGACGTTGAGGTCGTGGTGCGCCACTTCCCAGATGTAGCGCAATTGTTGAAGCTTCATATCAATCCCTCAAAGCAGGTAGACGCCACGGGTATCAGCGACGGTATATAACTATATTAATGGTCAGGAGAATAAATCTAGAACTTTTATTCAGAATTTTCCATTCCATCCTCAGGTATCGCCCTGACGTCGACGCTGCACCAGAGGCACCAGGTAAACCGGGACTTTGGCCAGTTGCAGAACTCGCGTTGCGGTACGCCCCAAAGGCGTTTGCGCCCCCACCCCATGGCTGTGACTTCCTACGATCAGCAAATCCACAGAGAGTTTCCCCGCCTGCTCCAGAATCACCTGGGACGGGTCCCCCTGAAGCACCCGCACCGACTGGATCAAGGTCAGGTCCTGCATCCCCTCCCCCAGCTCCTCGCGAAAACTGTCCAGCACCCGTTGCTCTATATTGGCCATCACTGTATTCAGGCCCTGGCGGTGAAACTCATTCAACGACTGCTCATCCAGGTAGCTCTGCAACACTGATTCGGCGAACAGGCCCATGGGCTCCACGGCGTGCACTACATGTAAGTCGGCATTGAACGTTCGAGCCAGCTCCAGGGCATGTTGCATCACAAAGGGCGCATACAGACCGAGGTCAGTGGCATACAGCATCGAACGAATCATATGACCTCCTCAACTGCCAAGATGGCGGAGATTGATTCAGCTTAGCAGTGCCTGGAACTGTGGGAGGTCCGAGGAAAAACCACGGATTTTAGGACTCAAGCCTTGGTTTCGTTGCTCACGCCGTGCGGCACGTGACCGGTGGCGACCACTTCGCGAGCCAGCTCGCAGTGACCGGCCTGGTCGTCGAAGAACACGTCGGCTGCAAAGGCTTCGAGGAAGGCGGCTTTTTCCAGCCCGCCAAGGAACAGCGATTCGTCCAGGCGGATGTTCCACTCGCGCAAAGTGCGGATTACCCGCTCATGGGCCGGCGCGGAACGGGCTGTCACCAAGGCGGTACGGATCGGACTGGCCTCATCGGAAAACTCTCCCTGCAGCAGGTTGAGTGCCGCCAGGAACCCCTTGAACGGCCCGCCCGGCAACGGTTCTCGTGCCGACTGCCGCTCACTGGCCTGGAATGCCTCCAGGCCGCCGGACTGGTAGATACGCTCCGAGTCATCGGAAAACAGCACCGCATCACCGTCGAACGCGATGCGCAGTTCGCCATTTTCAGCGCGCCGGGTGCCGCCGGACAGAATGGTTGCCGCAGCAAAGCCGGCCTCTAGTGCACTGCGCACATCATCGGCATGGGTGGAGAGAAACAGGTCGCTGCCAAAGGCCGCCAGATAGGGATAAGGGCTGCGCCCGCCGACGAAGGCTGCTCGGGAAATGCCCAGGCCGTAGTGCTCGATCGAGTTGAACACACGCAACCCGGTGTCGGCACTGTTGCGCGAGACCAGCACCACTTCGACCCGGGCTCGGCCCAGGCTGGCATTGAGGCTGAGGAGTTTCTTGACCAGAGGGAAGGCATCACCGGGCTCGAGGACTTCCTCTTCATGTTCGATCTGGTACTGCCGATAGGCCTCGACCCCCTGGGCCAGATAGACCTTGTGGCTGTCGCCCAGGTCGAACAGCGCCCGCGACGAGATCGCCACCACCAGCTTGCCATCCAGGCCCTTTGCCATATTTCATCCCCTTAAAGGTAATAAGCCCAACTCAGGCGTGGTGCCGGTCGATGAAACTCAAGGCCTGGTACAACGCCTGGATCTTCGGCAGCTCACAACCTGCGGCCCGCGCTGCCGCCAAGGGTGCAGCATAGATAGCTGCCAGCTCCAGAGGACGCTGGTGCAGGAAATCATGGTACATGCTGGGCCAGTAATCCGGCATGTGCTCGGTGGACTTGAACAGTTGCTGCGCATAGGCCGCGGGGATGAGATGCCCGCAAGCCGCCGCCCCCTGCAGCACTTCCTGCATCAGGTCCTGGATCAGCTCGCGGCTGGCGGGGTCGGCCATCAGTGGCGTAGTACTGGCTCGGAGCAGAACCGACAGGCCGTTATACGGGACATTCCACACCAGCTTCTGCCAGCGCGCCTGCTGCAGGTTGCCCATGGCCTGGGAATCGAGCCCCGCCTCGCGAAACAGCGCGGCGCCCTCCTCGACAATCGCCTGGCTCAGGGTCGCATCGGCACTGGCCGGGCCACTGTGGTAACCCAGGTTTACCGCGCCAAGCGCCTGGTGCTCGATCTGCCCGGGCCCGGCGCGGTGCACACAGATAAAGCACAAGCCGCCCAGAAGATGCAGCGAATCGGGAAGCACCGCGCGCAGGTCGTCTTCGACATCCAGCCCATTCTGCAGCACCAGAACCTTGGCATCGGTGGCCGCGGCCTGAATGATCGCCGGCGCCAGATCAAGGTTGCTGGTGGTCTTGGCGCCCACCAGCAGCCAGTCGCAAGGCGGCATCTGTTCGGCATTGGCGTAGGCCTGCGCCGGCTTCAACGTCAGCTTGCCGTGCTGGCTGCTGTTGACTTGCAGCCCATGCTCGAGCACTGCCGGATATTCGCTGCGCAATAAAAAGTGCACGTCGAAACCGGCACGTGCCAGCATCACCCCGTAAAAACCTCCGATCGCTCCGGTCCCGATAATGCCTACACGCGGTTTACGGCCTGCACCCATCAAGGCAACTCCTCTGGTATTCGATTAAGCGCCTGACGCAGGCTCTCGCTGAGATCCTGCTGCGTCAGGCGCGACTGTAGCGCTCCATGAAACTCACCGTCGCGGACCACGAACAAAGCCGGCAAGTGGAACACCTGATAGCGCTGAACCGCACCGCCATTATCGCCCGCATCGACCCAGCAAAGACGGTCGATGGGTAGCTCCAACTCCGGCAACCGCGCCCGGGCCCAACGGCAACTGGAACAGCCGACACTGGTGAAAACAACCAGGGAAACGCCGCCCAGGCCCAGTAATTGCTGGTCGATATCGAAATCGGTCAGTTCCAATTCGAGCACTATACTGGGGGAAACAATGTCAAATGGACGACACTCGGAGTCTGCGGTCATGGGACGTTTTCTGCCTCATCCTGATGATGTTCCGGTTGAACTGACCTTGCGCAAGCACGCCTGTATTTCACGCCAGCGGTTGCACACTATCAGCCTCGGTGGCATGGCGTGCAATTACCACCGTGCCTGGCGCCGCGGTACCGCGCTGGAGGTGTACATGCCAACGCTGGGGGATAACGCCCGTTACAACGGCTATGTCGCCTGGTGCCTGAAACGCAAGCGTGGCTACCTGGTGGGCATCGCTTTCGTCGACGAACAAACGCTGTTCGGCGCGCGCATGGGTGAGCAGGTGTGCCAGATCGCCCGCTACTGTCGCCTGCATGAACCTCAGAGCGAACAGCAATGCATTGAGGCGCTGGCGCTGGATTGGGTCGAGCAGCATGCAGAAGACTATTCCGAAGACCGTGTGCACCAGGCTTTTGTGCAGCCATAGCCCAATAAAACCGCCACCTGCCCATTGTAGAGTCACCGGCTAACGCGCTAAGGTTCCGCTCCCCGACGCGCTCAAATCCGCTGTGCTCCGCCGCGCGGGGATCGCTGGCGGCCGGCACCCGTGACCTGACGAGTAACACGATGGCTGATTTACCGATCAACGACCTTAACGTCGCCTCCAACGAGACCCTGATCACCCCTGATCAACTCAAACGAGACATCCCGCTGAGCGACACCGCCTTGCGCACCGTGACCAAGGGTCGCGAAGTGATCCGCAATATCCTCGACGGCACTGATCACCGCCTGTTCATCGTCATTGGGCCCTGCTCGATCCACGACATCAAGGCAGCCCACGAATACGCCGAGCGGCTCAAGGCACTGGCGGCTGAAGTCTCCGACACCCTGTACCTGGTGATGCGCGTTTATTTCGAGAAACCGCGGACCACCGTCGGCTGGAAAGGCCTGATCAACGACCCTTACCTGGACGACTCGTTCAAGATCCAGGACGGCCTGCACATTGGTCGCCAATTGCTGCTGGACCTGGCTGAAATGGGCCTGCCTACTGCCACTGAAGCCCTGGACCCGATCTCCCCGCAATACTTGCAGGACCTGATCAGCTGGTCGGCCATTGGCGCACGTACCACCGAATCCCAGACTCACCGCGAAATGGCTTCGGGCCTGTCCTCGGCCGTGGGCTTCAAGAACGGCACCGACGGTGGCCTGACTGTGGCAATCAACGCCTTGCAGTCGGTTTCCAGCCCTCACCGTTTCCTGGGGATCAACCCCCAGGGCGGCGTGTCGATCGTCACCACCAAAGGCAACGCCTACGGCCACGTGGTACTGCGCGGCGGCAACGGCAAGCCCAACTATGACTCGGTCAGCGTCGCCGTCTGCGAGCAGGCCCTGAGCAAGGCCAAGATCAAGCCGAACATCATGATCGACTGCAGCCACGCCAACTCCAACAAGGACCCGGCACTGCAGCCGCTGGTCATGGAAAACGTGGCTAACCAGATCCTCGAGGGCAACCAGTCGATCATCGGCCTGATGGTGGAAAGTCACTTGAACTGGGGTTGCCAGGCGATTCCGAAGAACCTGTCGGAACTGCAGTACGGCGTATCGATCACCGATGCCTGCATCGACTGGGAAAGTACCGAGAAGACCCTGCGCGGCATGCACGCCAAGCTCAAGGACGTCTTGCCGAAACGCGATCGCAGCTGATCCTTTCCTGCAGACACAAAAACGCCGGGCCAAGCCCGGCGTTTTTCATGGTCGCCCCGGTCAGAGCTTTGCTGCGTGACGCTGATGACGCTCCATATAGCGCTCTACGTACGAGCAGGACGGAATCACTGTGTAGCCCATGCGTTCGGCGTACTCCAGCGCCTGCTCGGTCAACGCCGCGGCAATACCGCGCCCACGCAGTGCGTTGGGCACGAAAGTGCGATAGATATCCAGGGTCTGCTTACCCAGGTCCATATAGGTCAGGTAGGCACGATGACCGTCCACATTGGTCTCGAACTGATGACCAGCCTGGTCATGGTGGATGGACAACGCCTCGCTCATCACTACTCCTTGCGGGTCTGGAATGCTGACCCCTACCTTACCGATGTTTTTCCGGCGAAGGAACAACTTACGCCACCTCGTGCCTGTCGGCCGCCCGTAGAAGCTCTCGCTCTTGCGCCATCAGCACGTTACAAAATATAGGCGCCATTGGCACAAATGCTCAAGCCACACTCGTCACAGATCGGCGCAAAACCTTGTTGAGGCTGAGTACGAACCTTAGTCGGGATCGATACCTAAACGTCTTGAGACGGTACATCGCCGGATGCTGAAACATAAGACGAGCGACGCCTCTTAAAGTCACCCACAAGATGCTTAAACATAGGTTCAGGGCTGAACAAATTCTGAAGAAAAGTGCAGTCGACACAATATAGACCGACTTTAGCCTAGGCTCTGAAACAGCGCCCGGAAACTCCGATAACGATGCTGGCAAACAAGCAGCATTCGGCCCCGGAGCTTCGCCGCTGAATATTTTTTATACAACCCGCTAAAAAGTTGCTCGAAAAAGAAACAGCGCCTAGAATTTTTTTTGCTTCTTGCGCTACGTCAGTTTACTTACTACAAGTAATGGGTAGTATGTACGCCGGCTATTTCCTCACTCTGAGGTGATAGCTACTAATAGAAAGTCCTTGAAGGGGAACACGATGAACAACGTTCTGAAATTCTCTGCTCTGGCTCTGGCCGCAGTTCTGGCTACCGGTTGCAGCAGCGTATCCAAAGAAACCGAAGCTCGTCTGACTGCTACCGAAGACGCAGCAGCTCGTGCTCAGGCTCGTGCAGACGAAGCCTATCGTAAAGCTGATGAAGCTCTGGCTGCTGCTCAAAAAGCACAACAGACTGCTGACGAAGCTAACGAGCGCGCTCTGCGTATGCTGGAAAAAGCTAGCCGCAAGTAATAGTCCCTCGGGATTGTTATCGAGCCGATCCATTTTTTGGATCGGCTTTTTTATTGCCCGGAGTTCTTCACCGGCAATAAAAAACCCGCCGCTACCAGCAGGTATCGGCGGGTTGCACTTAAGCGCTTACTGCTGCAAATCGTAGGTCGCGTTGGACATTGTTGTCACAGGCGCTGTCGTCGGCACGGCGATCTCCACCGGCAAGCCATCTTCGGCTGCCACTACATCCCGCACCACATCCCAGTTCATGCGCAGGTTGTTAGCCAGGTCCTCACGCTTGAGCAAGGCATTGATCACTGCGGTGTGCTTGTCGACCACCGAAGGATTGCCTTTGTCATCCAACGGCGTATGAGCTTCCAGGTAGACTTTCCCGCCGCTGATACCGAACTTGTACGGATCGTTGATGATGCGCACCGAAGTTCCCACCGGCACCATGCCGGCCATTTCCAGCACGTTGTTGTTGAGCATGCGGAAACAACCGTGGCTGGTGCGCATGCCGATACCGAACTTCTTGTTCGAACCGTGAATCAGGTAACCCGGCGTGCCAAGGGTGAACTTGAATGGCCCCAAGGGGTTGTCCGGCCCGGCCGGTACCACGTTCGGCAAGGGGTCACCGTCGGCGGCATGCTCGGCCTTGATCGACGCCGGGGGCGTCCAGGTCGGATTCGGGGTTTTCGCGGTAATGCTGGTGTGCGCGATCGGTGACCCCCAGCCTTCACGACCAATACCCAGCGGGAAGGTGTAGACCACGTTCCGACCCTTGGGGTAGTAGTACAGTCGATACTCGGCCAGGTTGATCACGATGCCTTCGCGCGGCCCGGGCGGCAGAATGAAACGCGTAGGCAGGATCACCTCGGTGCCCGCCCCCGGCAGCCAGGGATCGACCCCCGGGTTGGCCGCGACCATTTCCAGGTAACCCAGGTCGTAGGTCGTGCCCAGGTCGGCGAAGGTATCCTCGTACTTGGCCTTGATCACCTGTACCTGGCCGACGATGTCTTCACCCGGCGGCGGTAGAGGCAATTCCAATGCGGCAACAGGACCGGCCACACACAAGGCGGCGAGTGTCAGGCAGCGGGTGACGACAGGGAGGCGGGGCAACATCCGGATAATCCTTCGCATGAACAACGAATGAAAGAAACACGATTGTACACCCCGCCCTCCGGCTACGGGAGCCAGGCCGGGAGACAAGCGCAGACACATGAATTCCCTGTCGAAACGGCCTGCTGGCGACCGCCTACAACTCGAAACGCAGCTCAGGCCAGATTGGCGGAGTGCCACGTTTTTGCGACTCCAGAATCGCCCGGCACAACGGGCAGAGTCGCTGGTCCTGGAAAATCGTCCGATCCACGCTCGACCAGCGCGGTTGCGCGGGCAACAAAGTGCCGCACAAGGTGCGGTCGGCAGAGCCGCCCAACTCCAGTTGACGCGTCACCAGATGCACCCGAACTTCCTGGCAGGCGAACAGGTCAAGCTGCTCATCAGGCTCGATCAGTTGATAGGCAAACAGGGACCAGGCGGGACGCGGCATCGGGGGCTCCAAATCGGGGGCGCCACATTAGCCGAAACACTGTCACTAGAAAAGCGTCAAAGCAGCGGTTTTAGCGTCGGCCAGACATTTTCCAGCAACTTGCCCTGGGCCGCTGCCGCAGGGTGCAGACCGTCTGCCTGCATCAGTTCGGGATGCCCCCCGACCCCGTCAAGAAAAAACGGCACCAAGGCCACCTTTTTCTCGCTGGCCAACTGGCTGTAGACCTGGGAAAAGGCCTGGGTATAGCGCACGCCATAGTTGGGCGGCAATTGCATGCCCAAAAGCAGCACCTTGGCACCCTGGGCCTGGGAGCTGTCGATCATCGAAGCAAGATTTTGTTGCAATTGCCGGGGCGGCTGGCCGCGCAAGCCATCGTTACCCCCCAACTCGAGAATCACCACTTCAGGCTTATGCTCTGCAAGCAGCGCCGGCAGCCGCGCCTGGCCCCCGGCACTGGTGTCACCACTGACCGAGGCATTGACTACCCTGTCGTTAAAACCCTGGTCCTTGAGCCTCTTTTCCAGCAGGGCTACCCAGCCCTGACGGGTATCCAGGCCGAAAGCCGCACTGATACTATCGCCAACGATCAGGACCGTACCCGCCGCTGCGTTCTGGGCCATGCACATCAAGGCCAGGCCGGCACTCAAAAACCATACACGCATCGGATTCTCCATGGGCGCAAGCATTCTCACTGCGCGGAACCTTAGCAAAGTGGTTCCCAGCGCGGAAGGTGAACTGACCATCCTGCATGAACTCAGCCTCGAGCTGAACCAGGGCGACAGCCTGGCCATCGTCGGCGCCTCCGGCTCCGGCAAATCGACCCTGCTGGGCTTGCTGGCGGGGCTCGACCTGCCCAGCAGCGGCGAAGTCACCCTCGCCGGCCAGGCCCTGAGCCAGCTGGACGAGGATCAGCGGGCCCGTATCCGGGCCGAGCATGTAGGGTTTGTCTTTCAGTCCTTCCAATTGCTCGACAGCCTCAATGCCCTGGAAAACGTCATGCTGCCCCTGGAGCTGGACGGCCGTCGCGATGCCCGCGAGCGGGCCACCGAACTGCTGCAGCGGGTTGGCCTTGGCCAGCGCCTTAGCCACTCGCCACGCCAGCTTTCCGGTGGCGAACAACAGCGGGTTGCCATTGCCCGGGCCTTCGCTGCCGAACCCGATGTGCTGTTTGCCGATGAACCCACCGGCAACCTCGACAGCCATACCGGTGAACGCATCAGCGACCTGCTGTTCGAACTCAACAAGGAAAGCGGCACCACCCTGGTGCTGGTGACCCATGATGAACGCCTGGCCCATCGTTGCCGGCGCCTGATCCGTCTTGAAGCGGGCCTGCTGGTCGCCCCTCTGGAGCCCTGATGGCACGTCTGCCGCTGCCGCGCCTGTTCAGCCTCGCTGTCCGCCAACTGTTGCGCGATGCCCGTGCCGGAGAGTTGCGGGTACTGTTCTTCGCCTTGCTGGTAGCGGTTGCGGCCAGCACGGCCATCGGCTACTTCGGTGCACGCTTGAACGGCGCCATGCTGTTGCGCGCCACCGAGTTCCTCGGCGCCGATCTGCTGCTTGAAGGCAGTTCCCCAGCACGCCCGGAACAGCTCGACAGCGGCCTGAAACTGGGGCTGGATCATGCGCGGATAGTCGAGTTCTCCAGCGTCATTGCCACCGACAATGCGATCCAGCTCTCCAGCATCAAGGCCGTCGACGAAGCCTACCCCCTGAGGGGGCAGCTCAAGAGTGCCCCAGCCCCCTATGGGGTCGAGGAGCCCGGCGGCGGTCCCGCGCCCGGAGACGCCTGGGTCGAACCGCGCTTGCTGACTGCGCTGGACCTCAAGATCGGCGACAGCATCGACGTCGGCATGAAAACCTTGCGCCTGGCCAGGGTACTGACCTACGAGCCTGACCGGGCCGGCAACTTCTACAGCCTGACGCCCCGGGTCCTGATCAACCTGCAAGATCTGCAAGCCACCGGCGTGGTCCAGCCTGGCAGCCGGGTCAGCTTCAAGGAACTGTGGCGCGGTCCGGCTCCGGCGCTTGAGGCCTATCGTCAACAGATCAAGCCGGCGCTGGCCGCCAACCAGCGGCTGCAGGATGCCCGCGATGGCAACCAGCAGATCGGTGGAGCCCTGGGCAAGGCCGAACGTTATCTGAACATGGCCAGCCTGGTAGCGGTGCTGCTGTCAGGGGTTGCAGTAGCCTTGTCAGCCAATCGCTTCGCCGCGCGACGCTTTGATGCCAGCGCCCTGCTTCGCTGCCTGGGCCTCTCACGCCGGGAAACCATGCTGCTGTTCAGCGTACAGCTGGGCGTTCTGGGTCTGCTGGCCAGCCTCAGTGGGGCGTTGCTGGGATGGCTGGCCCAGCTCGGCCTGTTTTACCTGCTACATGACCTGCTGCCCAACGACGTACCACCCGGAGGATTGCTACCCGCCATCGCCGGCATCGGTACCGGGCTGGTGGCCCTGGCCGGATTCGCCTTACCGCCCCTGGCTGCGCTGGGACGGGTGCCGCCGCTGCGCGTACTGCGGCGCGACCTGCTGCCAATCCCCTCCAGCACCTGGATGATCTACGGCGCCGCTCTGTTGGCCCTGGGCCTGATCATGTGGCGCTTGAGCCTGGACCTGGTGCTCACCTTCGCCCTGCTGGGCGGTGGCCTGCTGGCGGCACTGGTATTGGGTGGCTTGTTGCTGCTGCTGTTGCAAAGCCTGCGGCGCCTGCTGGCCCGCGCCGCCCTGCCCTGGCGCCTGGGCCTGGGCCAGTTGCTGCGTCACCCCCTGGCTGCGGCCGGGCAATCCCTGGCTTTCGGCCTGATTCTGTTGTCCATGGCGCTGATTGCCCTGCTGCGGGGCGAACTGCTGGACACCTGGCAAAACCAATTGCCGAAAAATGCCCCCAACTACTTCGCACTGAACATTCTGCCGGCGGAAAAACAGGCCTTCAGCGAGCGCCTGGTGCAGCTCTCCGCCCCTTCGGCGCCCTTGTACCCCGTGGTTCCGGGGCGCCTGGTGAGCATCAATGGCGAGCCGGTAAGGGAGATCGTCAGCAAGGATTCCAGCGGTGATCGGGCCATACAACGCGATCTGAGCCTGACCTGGGCCGCCGATCTGCCCAGCGGCAACAGCATTATCGAGGGCAGTTGGTGGTCAGCCCAGCCAGATGACGGGTTGCCCGGCGTCTCGGTCGAGGCCAAGGTGGCGCAGAGCCTGAAGCTTAAGCTGGGTGATCACCTGACCTTCACGGTCGCCGGCGCCAACCGGGAGGCCCGGGTCACCAGCCTGCGCAGCATCAACTGGGACAACTTCCAGCCAAACTTCTTCATGATCTTCCAACCGGGCACCTTGAAGGATCTGCCCGCCACCTACTTGACCAGCTTCTACCTGAGCCCTGGGCACGATCAGCAGATTGTCGAGCTGTCCCGGGCCTTCCCGGCAGTGACCATCCTTCAGGTCGAAGCCCTGCTGGAACAACTGCGCAGCATCCTGGCCCAGGTCACCCTGGCGGTGGAGTATGTGTTGCTGTTTGTCCTGGCGGCAGGGATGGCAGTGCTGTTTTCCGGGCTCCAGGCCACCCTGGACGAACGCATTCGCCAGGGGGCGCTGCTGCGTGCCCTCGGGGCCGAGCGGCAACTGCTGGTGAAAGCCAGGCGGATCGAGTTCGGCCTGCTGGGAGCAGTCAGCGGCCTGCTGGCGGCACTGGGGTGCGAACTGGTCAGCCTGGTGCTCTACCGGTTCGCTTTCGATCTGCCCTGGCACCCGCATCCATGGCTGTTACTGTTGCCTCTGGTGGGGGCGCTGCTAGTAGGCGGGGCGGGAGTTTTCGGTACCCGTCGAGCATTGAACGCCAGCCCGCTGAATGTATTGCGCGAAGGTTGAAAGCCCAAGGCTCGCCTGCCCAGGTCGGCGAGCCTACTTCACATAATCGATCTGGTTGATCCACCAGCAGGTTTCACCTGCCGGGGTGTGGACAACGGCCTCGTCACCCACTTCCTTCTTCAGTAACGCCCTGGCCATGGGCGAGTCGATGGAGATGTAGTCCTTGCGCAGGTAGATCTCGTCGTAACCGACGATACGAAAGCGCTTGATCTCGGCCGCCTCGTTTTCGACTTCGACCCAAGCACCAAAGAACACCCGCCCCTCCTGTTCCGGCGCGTAGGAAACCACCTTCATGTCTTCCAGGCGCTTGCGTATGTAGCGCACCCGACGATCGATTTCCCGCAGAAGCTTCTTGTTGTACTGATAGTCCGCATTCTCGCTGCGATCGCCCAGCGAGGCCGCCCAGGTGACCTTCTGCGTGATATCCGGGCGCTTCTCCCGCCATAAATAGTCCAGCTCTTGTTTCAGAGCGTCGTAACCATCCTGTGTGATGAGCTTGGTACTCAATTGGCTAATCAGCCTCCAGCCTTATGCATGCTGCGCATTAGTTGTATGAGCCGACAAAGCCGGCACGTCATGAGCGGCATCTGCCACCGATCTATGGACATCACTATCAGATTTGTCCGATTTAGATTTCAGAGAGGTCAGCCAATCATAGGGCCAAACAGCCGAGCCGTACGGCCCAGGGCATAGGTTCGACAAGAGCGTCGGCAATCGGCACGCCACACTGCTTGATACCCATTCCCCACAGAGCTGGCCAATAACTACCAACACCTCAAAAACAAAGGGAAAGTACCACATGGGCAACATCATTATCGTCGATGACCATCCACTGATCAGACTGGCCATCAGGTCGGTACTGGATCCTCATCATCACAATATCGTCGCCGAAGCCGACAACGGTGCCGATGCCGTGCAACTGGTGCGCAAGCACCTGCCGGACCTGCTGATCCTCGACCTGGGCATCCCCAACCTGGATGGTTTCTCGGTCATCGCGCACATCAAGTCCGCCGGGCTGCACGTCAAGACCCTGGTACTGACCTCAAGTGATTCGAAAAACTTCGCCCTGCGCTGCCTGCAAGCCGGAGCCGCAGGCTTTCTGTGCAAGACCGAGAACCTTCACGAATTGGCCAATGCGGTAAAGGCCATCCTTTCCGGGTACAGCTACTTTCCGGAAGACACCATTAATATCCTGCAGCAGAACACCAACGCCGCCAACCAGGAGAGTGTGTTGATTTCCCGCCTGACCGACCGCGAAATAACAGTGCTGAAACTGCTGGCTACCGGTCTGAACAACCAGCAGATTGCCGATGCGCTGTTGATCAGTCACAAGACCGTCAGCACCTACAAAGTGCGGTTACTCAAGCGTTTCAATGTTTCCAACCTGGTGGCCTTGGCCGAATTGGCCAAACGCAATGCCGTTGTTTGATCATCAAGCCATTAATCGCCACCAAATGACGGACAACCGCCACGACTGAAGACGTTCCAGTCGGTTTCTGTTCAATGGAATTCCGATCTGTACAAGGCGCAGTTCAGCAGCCGTGATGCACTACCGGCGGGTCAACTGCTGAACTGGCGGCGGATGATCAACCCCTGGCGAGCGACGCGGGTCAGTTGCTTGATGACTTCAGCAGCATCCGCTGCACTGGGTGCCGGAATGACCGCCAGATCGAAGCTGTCGCTGGCAAAGCGTGCCAGGGACTCACCTTCTTCGACAAATTGAATCAGAAATGCCGCTGGGCCCGGGGAACGTCGTGGCCAACCGTCGAGATAACGCAATAGTGTGGGCTGGTGCTTGCCACCCAGGAGGATTTTCGGATTGCGCTGGGAAAGACTCGCCGTGATCGGCGCAAGACGTACAAGGGGGCGTGGTGCATTCATCGTATTGTGTCTCTGCCTCAGATTTCTGCCGGGCAGGTGAGAGGCAACACCGAACCAGCGCTTTAGCGGTATTTCGAAGCCTGACTATAGCTTCTATCAGTGATCTTTCGACTCACCTGGCGCCCCGCAAGTAGCTGTTTAAATCGGCGCATGAGCAGCATCCTAGAGAAGCCGACAGGTCAGTGTCAAGATTTGTCAGCTACGAAAAAGGCCTGCATTCGCAGGCCTGGGATAACTTTGCCGACGGCTGATCCAGAGCCTCTGGAACACCGCCCGCGCATCGACTTACTTGGCGATTGCCGCATCCAGAGACAGCTTGCCGGCCCCCTCAATCAGAACTGCGACAGTGCCGCCAAGCAGTGCCAGAGCGAACTCATAACCGTTGTTGGCCATGAACAGGCCATGGCTGATATGCACCGAGAAAATCGCCACCAGCAAGGTAAACGACAGGCCCAATGCAGCGGGACGCGCCAGCAGGCCAATGATCAATGCCAGACCGGCAAAGAACTCGGTCCCCCCCGATAACAACGCCATCAAATAGCCGGGAGCCAGACCGATACTCTCCATCCACTGCGCCGTTCCCGCCAGACCGCCACCACCAAACCAGCCAAAGAGTTTCTGCGAGCCGTGCGCCACGAAGATGATGCCGACGAAGATCCGCAGTACGGTCAAGCCGTAGCCCGCGCGAGTGCCCAGTAGCTTGTTGGTCAGTGTGCTCATGCTGTGTAGTCCTGTGTGAAGGTAGGAAAGTTGGTCGCCATACTAATCAGTTTTAATCATGTTAAAAGCGGAAATTACCCAAGCTAATAATCGATTTTTTAGATTATTTACGTGACGCAACTTTTCGCTCCGGAGGCTCCAGGGAGTCTCGTTCACGATCAAAGGCCAGATAGTATTTGTTGACGCTATTAACATAGCTGACGGCCCCCATGCCCACTTGCTCCATGGCGATGCGCTCCACCTGAAAGAACCACTGGTTGGGGTTGAGCCCCCGCCGCCGGGCTTCACTGCGCATACCCTGCACCCGCTCCGGCCCCATGTTGTAGGCCGCCAGCACAAATGCCATGCGCTCGCGCTCATTGAGTTTGGGGCTGGCAAAAAATTTACGGCGAATCATCGCCAGGTACTTGGCCCCTGCCTGCACATTGCTATCTACGGACTGAATATTGTTGACCCCGACCCGCTGCGCTGCCGAAGGCGTGATCTGCATCAGCCCGGTAGGGCCGCTGCCGCTTCTGGAAGGGGGTTGCAACGCTGACTCCTTGAACGCCAGCGCCGCCAGGTTCAGCCAGTCCATGCCCTGTTCGCCGGCATGCTTCTGCAAAACCGGACGCAGTTTTTCCAGACGCTGACGGTCGGCCCGGGCCAGGGGATAGTGCACCTGATACTGGCGTCGGTAGATACGCAGGAACGCCACATCCTGATCCACCGGCGCCTTATAGGTCTTGAGGAAGCGGTCGATACTCGCCCGCAGCATCGACGCATCGCGCCGGACAAACCAGTGTTCTTCACCCGGCTCACTGATCTTCAACTGCCTGTCCAAACGCAATTTGGGCAGGATCTTGCTCCAGCGTTCGGCAATCGGCTGCTCGACAACCGTCAGGTGAAAAATGCCGCCCTGGACCATTTCCAGCACATCCTCCACCGCCAGGCTGGGGTCGACCCACTCCACCTTGATCGGCGCCAGCTTGTGCAGGGCCAGCTTCTGATTGATCTGGCTGACCGCGTCCCCCGCCGCACTACCGGTAGTCAGGGTCAGGGTCTTGCCGGACAGCTGTTCGATCCGTGTATAACGGCGCTCACCCTTGATCCCGATCAGCAGCAGGGGAACATTACTGACGATCGGGTCGCTGGAGCTGACCGCATTTCCGGGCTGGGCTTCCAGCAGCTCACCAGGCGCCACCAGGTCGCCCTCGCCCCGCTGCAATGCACCCAGCAATTGATCCTTGGCTTTGGGAATGATCTTCAGGCTGATTTCCTGGCCGTCGCGAGCATGGCCATTGAGGTACTGCTCGAACGAGCGCAGGCGGTGGTACTCGACACCTATGGCCTGGCCCTGGACTTCTCCGGAGCTATTGCGGCTCTGATTGACCAGCACCCGGAGTACCCGGCTGCTGCGGATTTCCGCCAGGTCGCGCACTTTTCCCGTGGCGTGTGCTTCCAGTGGCCCGGGCAAGCGCGCCAGCGCCGGCGAGGGCAGCAGCAATGACAGGCACAGCGCGAGCAATATCGAGGATCGGGTCATCCGTTCTCCGCAAAGAATACTGTTCAACCCTTCGTCGCTTTTTGAAGAATTGATTGCCAGAAACAGAGCGCCTTGAGCGCTGGCAAGCTGCGAAAGACCCGTGCAATGGCGCTGAAGAACGTGGCCGTTGCTCTGGTCCGGCAGCAAAAGACAGCTATAACTCGTTGTAGTTCTTGGTTTTTCTTATAAATCTACAGCTCTGATATGCTTTCCGGCCGCAGGCGGAGATAGCACCATGCAACTCATCGATATCGGCGTCAACCTGACCAATCCCAGTTTTGCCGAAAAACACCAAGCCGTTCTCAATCGTGCTTATGAGGCTGGGGTGTGCCAGTTGGTCCTCACCGGAACCAGCGTCGAAGGCAGTGAACAGGCCCTGGAGTTGTGCCAGAAACTGGACGCCGACGGGCAGAGACTGTTTGCCACCGCCGGGCTGCATCCCCACAGCGCCAGCGACTGGAATGCCGACAGCCCGCGACGCTTGCGCGCTCTACTTGGAGAGCCACGGGTACGCGCCGTGGGCGAATGTGGCCTGGACTTCAACCGGGACTTCTCTCCCCGCCCGCAACAGGAAAAAGTCCTGGAAGAACACCTGGCCCTGGCTGTCGAGTTGCAGTTGCCAGTGTTTCTCCACGAACGTGACGCCAACCAGCGCTTGCTGGACATCCTGCGGGATTTCCGTGATCGCTTGCCGGCTGCTGTAGTCCACTGCTTTACCGGTGAACAAAAGGCCCTGTTCAGCTACCTCGATTTGGACCTGCACATCGGCATCACTGGCTGGATCTGCGACGAACGCCGCGGCACCCACCTGCACCCGCTGGTACGCGACATCCCCCGCGGGCGCCTGATGCTGGAAAGTGATGCCCCCTATCTGCTACCCCGCAGCTTGCGGCCAAAGCCGAAAAATGGTCGTAACGAACCAGCCTATCTGACCGAGGTTTTACGAGAAGTTGCATTGCACCGCGGTGAAACCCTGGAAGACCTTGCAAGCCACAGTACCGCCTGCTCTCGGGCGTTTTTTCGCTTGCCAGAGATTGCTTGACCCACATCAAGATTTTTCCGAGATCATGGCGGCACAATAATGGCACCTTGCCAATACTGTTTCGCTCAATCAGAGAAGACCTTCCATGGGTGCCTGGCTTAGCAATATCTCGCTGAAGTACAAATTCTGGGCGGTCAATGCAGTCGCCTTCGTCACCACCTTGTTATTGGTGCTGTACGCCGTGCAACTGGAGCAACAGGCTCGCAGCCAGACAGCCCAGGCTGCCGCCCAGGCCGAGGCGAGGCTGCTCGGCGCCTGGCCCGTCGGACAGACGCTGCCCAGCGCCGAACACCTGCTGTATTTCTCCCGGGGGCAGACACCCAGCCTCAACGAGCAGACTCTCAGCGAACTCAACGGCGCCAACGGCTGGGTCGAGCTCAACCCGATGCCGCTGTTCGGTGAAAATCCGCTACTGGGCGCTGACGTGATCCAGCGCGCCGACGGCCAGCAGGTCGCCGTACTGGCCTATGCCCCGAGCCTGGCCCAGGTCTTCAGCGATCGTTTCACCAATTACGCCGTCGCAGTGTTCATCCTGATGTTCGCCATGCTCTGCGCCTCGCAGTTGCTGATCCGTTTCCTCCTCAGCCAACTCAACACCCTCAAGGACGTCATGCTGCACGTGGAGAAGACCGGCGACCTGTCTGCTCGCGTGCCGCTGTCCTGCAAGGACGAGGTGGGTCAAATGGCCAGTGCCTTCAATGCCATGCAGGCCGGATACCAGCGGGTAGTCAATACCGTGGCCAATACCGCCCGGCAGCTGGACCAGGGCGCCGCACGCCTGGCCTCGAGCATGAACGATGTACGCCACGGCATGCTCGGCCAGCAGAGCGAAACCGATCAGGCCGCCACGGCCATCAACGAGATGTCCGCCACCGTCTATCACATCGCCCAGCATGCCGGTGCCACCCGGGACCTGTCGCAGACCGCCGACACCCTGGCCGGTACCGGCCATGAAGTGGTGGGCCGGGTGCAGAAATCCATCGCCGGGCTTTCCAATGGCGTGCAGCAGACCGCCGAGATGATTCAGAAGCTCGCCGAGGACAGCCAGAAGATCAATGGCGTGGTCAACGTTATCCACAGCATCGCCGAGCAGACCAACCTGCTGGCACTCAATGCCGCCATCGAAGCCGCTCGAGCAGGGGAAATGGGCCGCGGTTTTGCCGTGGTAGCGGATGAAGTGCGCAACCTGGCCAAGCGTGTGCAGACCTCCACCGACGAGATCACCAGCATGGTCTCGGCCCTGCAGGCCGGCACCCGGGATGCTGTGGATTTCATGCAGGAAAGCTCGTTCAAGGCCGATGACTGCGTGCAACAGGCCCAGGAAGCCGGCGCGGCACTGGCGGAAATCACCGGCGCCGTAGCCCAGATGCGCGAAAGCAACACGCAGATCGCTGTCGCAGCGGAACAGCAGAGCCAGGTAGCGGAAGAAATGAACCGGGCGGTGGTGAGCATTCGCGATGTCACCGAGAACACCGTGCAACAGACCGTTGCCTCGGCCACCACCAGCAGTGAACTGGCGACCCTGGCCGGTGAGTTGAGCAAAGCCATAGGCCAGCTGAAACTCTGATCCGAGTGCCTCTACCCCCCTCTACTGGCTATCGGACCGATAGCCAGCCTTGATTCGCCGCCATCCCAACTGGCCCCTATCCTTGGTTCATGAGTCTTCAAGAACTAAGGATGATCATCATGGGCAAACGTCACCCCAACCTCCCCGCCTGGCAATGGCGCGTCTACCCGCAGAATCACCAGCACCCTGCCAATCTGGTATTGCACCTGATTGCCGTACCGCTATTCATCATCGGCTTTCTGCTGATTGTTTCGGGCGTGTTTTCCTTGAGCTTCCTGAGCCTGGCCATCGGTGTGGTCGGCATCCTCGCAGCCCTGGGCCTGCAGCGCCACGGACACAGCCTGGAGGTCCAGGCCGCCGAGCCCTTCAGTGATCGCAAGGATGCCGTGCAACGGCTGCTGGTGGAACAGTTCGTGACCTTTCCACGCTTTGTCCTGAGCGGTGCCTGGTGGCGTGCCTGGTTGCAGCGCCACCGGCACTGATGGCTCAGGCGAAGATGGTCACCGTCTGGCGGCTCAGGGCGATCAATTGGCCCTCAGCATTCCACAAGGCCGCTGCCGCATGCCCGTAGCCGTCACGCGCGTGTTCGATTTCCACCCGGTACTTGCACCAGTCCAGAGTGCTCAGTTCCAGCAACGGCTGGACGAACTCGATGGTCCAGGTCAGGGTGCTGCCCGCAGCGGGCTTGGTCAGGTGCGGCAACAGCGCCGGCGGCCAGGCATCCACCAGCGCCAGGATATGCGCCTCGGTGACCGGCTCTTCCTTCACATCCCCACGCAAGCGCACCCAACCGCCCATGTCGCGGGAACGATTGCCGGTGAATGGCAGGCCACCGATGCTCCAGCGCATTGCCAGATGACGCATGAACTCCGGCGTCACGCCCTGGATATAAGGCAGCTCCTGGCAGTCATCCCAGTGTTTCATTTCGGGCGCTGGTTCGGCGGCCACACTGACGGACGATTCACGGGAAGCGCCAAAACTGCCCTGCACCAGAGTCACCACCTGACCCTCCTGCATGACCCGCCCCAGTACCTGGCTGACGGCCTTGCCTTCGCGCAGCACATCCACCTCGAAACTGACCGGCACATCTGGCGCCACCGGGCCGACAAAGGTGACCGCCAGCGACCGCACGGGGCGGTCCGCCGCAACCTTGGCCCGCATCGCTTCATACTGCAGAGCAACCACCAGGCCACCGAAACTGGCGCGCCCCTGTGCCCATTCCGCCGGAATGGTCAGCGCCTGGGGCTGGCCGCGAACGGCTTCGAGCAAATCGTAGAAACGCATGAAAACCTCGGGGGACAAAAAATAGACTGAGGGATCTTAACCAGCGTCGCAGAGCCACACAGCCATTATTCCGGCCAAAGCAGCGGACAGATAAGCCGCCCTTTGGCCTTCACCGCTTGAAGCAATCGCGATGCAGTTGCTCCAGCACCTGATCGGAGCGGGCCTCGGCCTTGAGCATGGTTCTGCGCCAGACCGCCACACAGGGCAGTAAATCCAGTTGCTGTTCGGCCTGGGCCAGCCATTGCCAGCAATCATGCCAATCGCCCAGGGCGCTTTGAGCCGCCTTGAGGCGCTTCATCGCCTGGGAGGGCAAGCGATCCAGCTCGGGATAGGCATCGGCGGCGTAACGCACCCGCTTGATCAGCAGACGCAGGCGATGACGGTCGTGGGCAGGGTCCAGCAGCGCCTGGCCCAAGGCTTTCCACTGCTTGGCCAGGCGTTTTTCGATACTGCCGCGCAGGCCCCGCAGCAAACCTTGGCGCTCAGAGGCCCGGAGGAACCTGGGGAAGGCATCCAGCACCAGAAACAACTGCGCCAATTCCGCCCCCGCGGCCACTGCCGAGTACTCATGCAACAGTTGTGAGGTACGACGGTCGGCAGCAGCATGCTGGCCATGCTGATGCAGATAGGCCGCCAATACTTCACGATCACGAATCGGCGTGGTCACCCGCCCCACTTCGCTGGCCGCGGCTTCCAGTTGCTCCACTCCGGGCAGGCCACGCAACGGGCGCAACAGGCTGCGCAAGCGTCGCACGCTGATGCGCAGATCATGCAAGGCCTCGGCATCCGTGGCGGCCGACAAGCGGGCCTGACAAGCCAGCAAACTCACTTCCAGGCCCAGAACCTGAGCCACCAAACGATCAACCAAGGCAGACATCAAGGCTTCCCCAACACGAGTCAAAAGCCTGACTTCGGCTTATCCAGTTCCAAGAATGGCACCGCGAACCGGCGACAGGCATTGCGCCAGATCATTCAGGTTCGCGGTGATGATTGTCGGACCAGCTTAGCGGCTGTCGCGGCTCAGCGCCCGGCCCGGGATTCACGAATGTAGAAACGCGCCTTCTCGGCCTTGTTGGTGCAGCCTTCGAAGGCTTCGAACTGCTGCTGGGTCTTGGCGCCGGTCAGCAGCGACAACGCCTTGGAGTAACTCACGGTGCCAGCGAAACCTTCGGCCTTGGCCAGGTCCAGCTCGTGCCAGGCAGCGTCCAGCTGCGTGCCGCAACTGTCACGGTAGGCAGTCTTGCCTGCACAACCGGTCAATACCAACGCAATCAGGGGCAGGCAGATCCAGGCTTTCATCGATGACACCTCAAGATAGGGAAAACAGTCGTACAGGTTAAGACGATGGCCGCAGGAAAAAGTGCCAGTCCCACCCCTTGGAAAATATAGCTGCAGGAGCATAGCCTCGCGGCCCCGGCGGCCCTAGAAAAAAACTCACAGGCCCCGCAGCGCATCAGCAATTGAACCACGAGGCGCTATGGGTGCATTGTTGCAGCCTGTTTGTCGAAGGGACGAATCATGAGCAAACGTGTCGCATTGGTCCTTGGGTCGGGGGGCGCTCGCGGTTACGCCCATATCGGCGTCATCGAGGAAATCGAAAAACGCGGTTATGACATCGCCTGCATTGCCGGCTGCTCGATGGGCGCGGTGGTCGGCGGCATCTACGCCGCAGGTAAGCTCGCCGAGTACCGGGAATGGATCGAAAGCCTGGACTACCTCGACGTGCTGCGCCTGGTGGACGTGAGCTTTCGGCTGGGGGCGATTCGCGGCGAGAAAGTCTTCGGCCAGATCCGCAAGATCGTCGGCGAAGTGAACATCGAAGACCTGCGCATCCCCTATACCGCCGTCGCCACCGACCTGACCAACCAGCAGGAAATCTGGTTCCAGGAAGGCTGCCTGCATCAGGCCATGCGTGCTTCCGCCGCGATCCCCAGCCTGTTCACCCCGGTCATGCAGGGCAACCGCATGCTGGTGGACGGCGGCCTGCTCAACCCGCTGCCCATCGTTCCGGTGGTTTCCAGCCACTGCGACCTGATCATTGCGGTGAACCTCAACTCCACCAACCAGCGCCACTACCAGTTACCGGTGATCCAGCGCCCACCCGCGTTCAAGAGCCGCTTTGACAGCCTGATCAACTCCCTGGGCTCACACCTGCCGTTTCGCCGCAAGCAGGCCGAACAACTGCTACTGCTCGAGCAGGAAGCCTTCAAGAGCGAAGCCGCGGAGATCAATCCATGGGTCGAGGGCGCCGAACCGGAAGCCCAGCAACCGGCCGCCGCGCCGCAAACCGACGGCGCGCCGAAATCCGCCAGCGGCTCCTTCATCATCGACAACGTCGGCCCGGCGTCATTGCTGGACCTGGTCAACCAGAGCTTCGAGGTCATGCAGACCTCCCTGGCGCAGTACAAGATCGCCGGTTACCCGCCCGATATCCTCATCAACGTGCCCAAGCGCGTCTGCCGTTTCTTCGAGTTCTACAAGGCGCCGGAGCTGATCGCCCTGGGCCGTGAGATTGCCAGCGATACCCTGGACCGCTACGAGCAGGACCAGTAGCGAAAGGCCGCAAACTCAGGAATCGGCGCCCAGCAGGCGGTAGCCGACCCCCGCCTCGGTGACGATGAAGCGTGGCCGGGTCGGATCGTCCGCCAGCTTCTGGCGCAAGTGCCCGACCACGATCCGCAGGTAATGACTGTCCTCGGTGTGGGTCGGGCCCCAGATGTCCTTGAGCAGTTGCTGCTGGGTAATCACCCGCCCCGGGTGCCGCGCCAGCTGGGCCAGCACCGCATATTCCTTGCGGGTCAGGGCCACTTCGACACCGTCCAGCAGCACCCGCCGATAAGCCAGGTCGACCGTCAGCGGCCCCACTTGCAACGCCGCCTCCTGCACTTCCCCGCTCGGCGCCTGGCGCAACAGGGCGCGAATCCGCGCCAGGAACTCCTGGATACCGAAAGGCTTGGTCACATAGTCGTTGGCACCACCATCCAGCGCCTCGACCTTCTGCAACTCGCTGGCACGCACCGAAAGCACCAGCACCGGCACCGCCGACCACTCGCGAAACTCGCGCAGCACCTGCTGCCCATCCATGTCCGGCAGCCCCAAATCAAGTACCAGCAGGTCCGGCTTGTTCAAGGCGGCCTGGGCCAGGCCTTCGGTGCCGGTCCCGGCTTCAATCACTTTGTATCCCTGGGACGCCAGGCTGATGCGCAGGAACTTGCGAATCTGCGGCTCGTCGTCGATGACCAGGATGGTCGCGGTCTGGCTCATGGTTTCAGTTCAAGACAAATTAAGAGGCAAAAGCGTAGCGCAAGGCATGCCGCATCCGTGTGGCGCTGACGCGGCAAGGCCGCAGCGCGTTCTACAGGTATTCACAGGTCGGACTCAAGCTCCGGCTGGGTCTGCAACGGCAGGTGCAAGGTGATGCATGTCCCCTTGCCGCCAATGCCCTCGGCGACACTGATATGCCCGCCATGGGCGCCGACCATGCCCTGGCAGATCGCCAGGCCCAGGCCGGTGCCTTGCCCGCCGCGGTCGCCACGGGCAGCGGTGTAGAACATGTCGAAGATCTTTGCCCGCTCATCCTCGGGAATCCCCGGGCCCTCATCACTGACGGCGAAGCTCAATTCCTGCTCGCTGGCACTGACTTTCAACTGCAGATGGCCCTGGGGTGGCGAGAAGCGGGCAGCATTCTCCAGCACATTGACCAGCGCCTGCTCGATCAGCGCCGCATGAACGTAGAGCAAGGGCAAGTCCGCTGGCAGTTCGGTGGCCACTTGCAACGGCGCCAGCACCGCCCGCAGGCGGTTCAGGGCACTGCCGACGATATCCCCCGGCGCGACCCAGTCCCGGGCCAGCTTCAGGGCCCCATGGCCGAGCCGGGTCATGTCCAGCAGGTTCTGTATATAGCGGTCCAGGCGCTCGGCCTCATCCCGCGTGCCCTCCAGCAGCTCTCGCCGATCTTCCAGGGGGATCGCTTCCCCCAGGGCCAGCAGGCTGTCGATACTGCCGCGCATTGAGGTCAGCGGTGTGCGCAGGTCATGGGATACCGAAGCCAGCAAGGCGCTGCGCAACTGTTCGGTCTCCCCGTGCAGCCTCGCCGCTTCCAGGTCCTCGGCCAGCCGCGCCCGTGCCAGGGCCTGGGCCAGTGGCTGGCTGAGCGCAGTGAGCAGGCGCCGGCGCTGGCCGCTG
>NZ_VYKE01000219.1:0-5920 GCF_032424515.1 Pseudomonas sp. JV245A | reverse complement strand
CGGGGCGCCGGCTGAGCTGATGCAGGGCTTTGTCACCCAGCCGATCAACCAGTCCCTGGCCTCGGTGGAGGGGGTGGACTACGTCAGCTCGTCCTCGGTCCAGGGGCGCAGCCTGATCACCCTGCGCATGGCCCTCAACCAGGATTCGTCGAAGACCCTGAGCGAGGTGATCGCCAAGGTCAACCAGGTCAAGTACCGCCTGCCCGAGCAGGCCTACGACCCGGTGATCGAGCGTTCCGCCGGGGACGCCACCGCCGTGGCCTATGTCGGTTTCGCCAGCCGCTCGCTGTCCGCCTCGGCGCTGAGCGACTACCTCAGCCGGGTGGTACAGCCGCTGTTTTCCAGCATCGAGGGCGTGGCCAAGGTCGAGACCTTCGGCGGCCAGCGCCTGGCCATGCGCCTGTGGCTGGACCCGCAGCGCATGGCCGGCCACGGCGTCAGCGCGGCCCAGGTGGAACAGGCGATCCGCGCCAACAACTTCCAGGCCGCCCCCGGGCAGATCAAGGGCCAGTACGTGATCTCGTCGATCCAGGTCAACACCGACCTGAGCAACCTCGACGAGTTTCGCGACATGGTCATCAGCAACCGTGGCGACCACCTGCTGCGCCTGCGGGACATCGCCCGGGTCGAGCTGGGCTCGGCGTCCTATGAAACCAGTGCGCTGATGGACGGCAAGCCGGCGGTGCACCTGGGCCTGTATGCCACGCCCAAGGGCAACCCGCTGCTGATCGTCGCCGACATCAAGCGCCTGCTGCCGGAGATCCAGAAGACCCTGCCGCCGGGAGTGGAGGTGGCCCTGGCGTTCGAGACCGCCCACTTCATCCAGGCCTCGATCATCGAGGTCATCGAAACCCTGATCGAAGCCATCCTGATCGTGGTGGCGATCATCTACCTGTGCCTGGGCTCGGCCCGCAGCGTGCTGATCCCGGTGGTCAGCATTCCGCTGTCGATGGTCGGCGCACTGGCGCTGATGCACCTGTTCGGCTTCAGCATCAACCTCTTGACTCTGCTGGCCATGGTCCTGGCCATCGGCCTGGTGGTGGACGATGCCATCGTGGTCATGGAGAACATCCACCGCCACCTCAAGGAGGGTCGCACGCCGTTGCAGGCGGCCTTTGTCGGGGCCCGCGAAATCGCCTCGCCGGTGATCGCCATGACCATCACCCTGGCTGCGGTGTACATGCCCATCGGCCTGATGAGCGGGCTGACCGGCGCGCTGTTCAAGGAGTTCGCCCTGACCCTGGCCGGCGCGGTGCTGATCTCCGGGGTAGTGGCCCTGACCCTGACCCCGGTGATGTGCGCCAAGCTGCTGCCGGCGGGGCAGCAGGAAGGCCGCATGAGCCGCTGGGCCGAGCAGTTCTTCCACTGGCTGGCACGTCTCTACCAGCACGGCCTGGTGCGTTCCCTGCGCTGGCGCGGCGCGGTCCTGGCGTTTGCCGCCCTGGTGCTGCTCAGCCTGCCGTGGCTCTACGGCCACGCCAGCAAGGAGCTGGCGCCCAACGAAGACCAGGGCAACCTGCTGCTGGCGATCAAGTCGCCGCAGCACGCCAACCTGGACTATGTCGAGCGCTATGCCTACCAGCTGGACGCGATCCTCCAGGGCCTGCCGGAAACCGTCAGCACCTGGATCATCAATGGCAGCGACGGCGTGGCCGCCAGTTTCGCCGGGGTCAACTTCAGCGAGTGGTCGCAACGCCAGCGCAGCGCGGCCAGCATCCAGCAGCAGTTGCAGCAGGAGGTCGATGCGGTCGAGGGCAACTCGATCTTCGTCTTCCAGTTGCCGCCGCTGCCGGCCTCCACCGGCGGCCTGCCGGTGCAACTGGTGATCCGCAGCACCGAGGACTACCGCTCGCTGTTCCAGGCCATGGAGGAGATCAAGCAGCAGGCCCGGGCCAGCGGCCTGTTCGCGGTGGTGGACAGCGACCTGGAGTTCAACAACCCGGTGACCGAGGTGCGCATCGATCGCAGCAAGGCCAACAGCCTGGGCATCCGCATGCAGGACATCGGCACCACCCTGGCGGTGCTGATCGGCGAGAACTACACCAACCGCTTCGCCCTGCAAGGCCGCTCCTACGACGTGATTCCCCAGAGCGCGGCGGCCCAGCGCCTGACACCCCAGGCCCTCAACGGCTTCTACGTGGAGACCGACAGCGGCACCCAGGTGCCGTTGTCCACCGTGGTCAGCCTGCATGACAGCATCCAGCCCAACAAGCTCAAGCAGTTCAACCAGCAGAATGCCGCGACCTTCCAGGGCATCCCCGCCCCGGGGGTCAGCCTGGGCCAGGCGGTGGCCTTCCTGCAGCAGCAAAGCCAGGCCCTGCCCGCCAGTTTCAGCCATGACTGGCAGGCCGATTCGCGGCAGTTCATCCACGAAGGCAATGCCCTGCTGCTGACTTTCCTGTTCGCCCTCATCGTGATCTACATGGTGCTGGCCGCGCAGTACGAAAGCCTGAGCGACCCGCTGATCATCCTGATCACCGTGCCGCTGTCGATCTGTGGCGCGCTGATTCCCCTGGCGCTGGGGCTGGCGACCATCAATATCTACACGCAGATCGGCCTGGTGACCCTGATCGGCCTCATCAGCAAGCACGGCATCCTGATGGTGGAGTTCGCCAATGAACTGCGCGCGGCCCTGGGCTGCACTGCGGCCCAGGCGATTATCCGCGCGGCACGGATCCGCCTGCGGCCGATCCTCATGACCACCGCCGCCATGGTGGTGGGGCTGGTACCGCTGCTGTTTTCTTCCGGCGCCGGCGCCAGCAGCCGTTTCGGCCTGGGGCTGGTGATCGTCATCGGCATGCTGGTGGGCACCCTGTTCACCCTGTTCGTGCTGCCGTCGATCTACAGCCTGATGGCACGCGCCCACAGTCGTTCCAGCGAGCTGGAGGAACTGCAGCAACTGGCCTGAGCCTGCGCCAGAAGTGCAACGGGCGGCCCAAGGGCCGCCCGTTGTGTTCCAGGGTGAGGTTACAAGTGGCTTTCGGCGTATTCCGCCAGGATCGAGCGCGGCACCCCTTGCAGGGTGATGTGCACGCCGTTGGGGAAGTCCTTGAAACGTTCGGTGAGGTAGGTCAGGCCAGAACTGGTGGCCGACAGGTAGGGGGTATCGATCTGTGCCAGGTTGCCCAGGCACACCACTTTGGAACCGGCGCCGGCACGGGTGATGATGGTCTTCATCTGGTGCGGGGTAAGGTTCTGGCATTCGTCGATCAGGATCAGGCTCTGCTGGAAGCTGCGGCCGCGGATGTAGTTCAGGGATTTGAACTGCAACGGAACCTTGCTGAGGATGTAGTCGACGCTGCCGTGGGTGTTCTCGTCATCCATGTGCAGGGCTTCGAGGTTGTCGGTGATGGCGCCCAGCCAGGGTTCCATCTTCTCCGCCTCGGTGCCGGGCAGGAAGCCGATCTCCTGGTCCAGCCCCTGCACGCTGCGGGTGGCGATGATGCGCCGGTAGCGCTTGCTGACCATGGTCTGCTCGATAGCGGCGGCCAGGGCCAGGATGGTCTTGCCCGAGCCCGCGGCGCCGGACAGGTTGACCAGGTGGATATCCGGATCGAGCAGCGCGTACAGCGCTAGGCCCTGATAGATGTCCCGCGGTTTCAGGCCCCAGGCTTCCTGGTGCAACAGGGGTTCCTGATGCAGGTCGAGGATCAGCAGCACATCGGCGCGGATTTCCTTGATCCAGCCGACAAAGCCCTGTTCGTCGATGATGAATTCATTGATGTGCACCGCCGGCAGGTTGTCGATCAACTGCACCTGGTGCCAGGTACGGCCATGGTCCTGGCGGGTTTCCACCTTGCTTACGCGGTCCCAGAACGAGCCGCTCATGTTGTGGAAACCATTGGGCAGCAGGGAAACATCGTCCACCAGCTGGTCGGTGCTGTAGTCCTCGGCGGCGATCCCGCAGGCCCGCGCCTTGAGGCGCATGTTGATGTCTTTGGTCACCAGCACCACGGGCAGGTCCTTGTTGCGCGCGTGCAGGTCGATCAGCTGGTTGATGATGATGTTGTCGTTGAGGTTGTCCGGCAACAGGCTGGTGGGCTCGTTGCGCTTGCTCATGAGGATCGACAGCAAGCCCTTGGGCCCGCTCTTGCCACGCTGGATCGGTACGCCCAGCTCGACGTCCTCGGGTGAGGCTTCACCCAGGGTCTTGTCGATCAGGCGGATGGCCTGGCGGCATTCGGCGGCCACGCTGTGATGCCCGCTCTTGAGCTTGTCCAGCTCTTCGAGGACGGTCATGGGGATGGCGACGTGGTGTTCTTCGAAATTCAGTAAGGCGTTTGGATCGTGAATCAATACATTGGTATCGAGTACATAAAGGATTGGCTGGTTGGAAGAAGAGCTACGTCCGTGGTCATCCATACTCGGTCACCTTATGTGGGAGCCAGTCGACGCAATACCATGGGGTATCGCGCCTCGAAGGGCCACCGAATTCACCCGCGGGGGTTCAGGTGACCTGCACACACAAGGAGTCTTGGGAGACGCCACCTGTGTCGCAGGTTTCGGCGGTCTGAGTTCGTAATACTCCAAAAGCCGTGACAGGAAAAAGCACTTTGACGCTTTTTTGATGTTTATTTTGCAGAGTGACGAATAGCCCTTGGCGAGTGGCCCGGGCACCGTTAAAGTCGGAAGTCCGCCTGCCTCGAAATCCCGCTATTTTTCCCCTCTTCAACCGCCATTTCTCCCTGTTTGCGCAGGCTGTTTCGTTTCAGCGAAATGCATCCTGGCAGTCTTCCCAACCGATGCCGCTCTGCGCGGTCTGGGCCAGCAACCAGGGCAGGCTGCTCTTGACCCCATCCTGCTTGGCATTGAAGGCGATCACCCCGCGTCGCCACAGCAGCATCAAGGTCAACACTCTCTGCCCGCTGTCCTCGGCCTTGAGCTTGCCGGCGCCATCCTGGGCGTCGATGTCCCATAGCGCCACCTGCATGCCCTGGGCATTGAAGAAGCCCTGGGCGTCGGCGCGACGCTGGCCATAGGGCGGGCGGAACAGCGGCACGTAGTTTTCCGGCAGCTTGCTTTTCACCAGGTCGGCGCTGCGCTGGATCGAGTACTGCCAGTCCTGCCAATGGCTGTGGGAACGGAATTCCCACCCCTGGACCCCAACGCACTGCCGGGAATACAGGGATTGCAGGCTGGCCACCGACGCCTTGTCGAGACGGTTCTGGATATCGTTGCCAAGAACGAAGAAGGTGCCGCTGAGGTTGGCCTTGCGCAGGTAGTTGGTGAGCCAGGGCGTGTTGTCCGGCGCCAGGTTGGCGGCGCTGTCGAAGGTCAGCAGAAACAGCCGGTCATTGAGCTCGTCGCCATTGCGCTCGTAGTCGCCAAAGCGCAGCACTTCGCTGCTGGTCTGCGGTGACAGCGCGGCCTTGCGCAGCAATTCGTCCAGGTACTGCTCGTGGAAGGTCCGGCTCGGCTCGCCCCAGCGCGCGTAGTAGGAGTCCTGCGCCAGATGGAACTTGCCGGCCTGCTTGCGCAACTGCTGCATGTTTTCCACCAGGTAACAGAAGGACGCGTCCTGGTCGCAGCTCTGCTGGGCGAAGTTGTAGTTATCCAGCAGGCGCTGCCACAGATGTTCGCGCAGCTCAGAGATCGCCTCCATGTTGATCATCCGCAGGCCCAGGCGCTGCTTCATCGAGGCCTCGTCCCAGGCTTCGCTGATCAGCAAGGCGCGAGCGAAGGAGAGGATCTCGGCCCGCGAGGCGACGTCGAACAGGGTCGGATTGTCGAGCTTTTCCGGCC
Source organism: Pseudomonas sp. JV245A (assembly GCF_032424515.1). NCBI lineage: Bacteria > Pseudomonadati > Pseudomonadota > Gammaproteobacteria > Pseudomonadales > Pseudomonadaceae > Pseudomonas > Pseudomonas sp. JV245A. The sequence goes on along the minus strand of NZ_VYKE01000219.1, from coordinate 178 downwards.
AGGTGCTGCGGTCCAGGGTCGCCACATCATTGGGCGCTGCCAGCACGCTGAAACTCAGAAGCCAGGCCGAGAAGAGAAACGCGATACGCAAAAGGGATGCCTCCAGAACAAAACCCGCGCCGCACTATAGCCGATCTGTGCCAGGAATCAGGGCCCCTTCGCCGGCAAGCCGGCTCCT
>NZ_VYKE01000218.1:0-6027 GCF_032424515.1 Pseudomonas sp. JV245A | reverse complement strand
CTGCGCCTGCTCGTCGGCCCCCAGCAATGGCAACAGGCCGATGCGCTGCTGTGGCTGGCTGGCCACGCTTTGCAGCAACTGGCGCCAATGGGCGGCCAGGCGCTCGATGGTGGCGGCGTCGAACACATCGGTGGCATAGACCAGAGACGCGGCGATCCGGCCCTGGGTTTCCACGGTGTCCAGGGTCAGGTCGAACTGCGCCGACTGCCCCTGGGCGTCCAGGGCCTCGATGCTCAGGCCCGGCAGGTTCAGAGGCCCGGCTGCGCCCACCGCTTCCACCTGGTGATTGAACATCACCTGGAACAGCGGGTTGTGGCTCAGGCTGCGCTCCGGCTGCAAGGCCTCTACCAACTGCTCGAACGGCAGGTCCTGGTGCGCCTGCGCCGCCAGGGCGGTCTGGCGTACCTGCTGCAGCAACTGGCTGAAGGACATCTGCCCGTCGATCTCGGCCTTGAGCACCTGGGTGTTGACGAAGAAGCCGATCAGGCGCTCGGTCTCGACCCGGTTGCGGTTGGCAATGGGCACACCGACGCGGATATCGGCCTGGCCGCTGTAGCGGTGCAGCAGGGTCTGGAACGAGGCCAGCAACAGCATGAACAGGGTCACCCCTTCCCGCTGGGCCAGGCTGCCCAGGGCTTCACTCAAGGGCTGCTCCAGGGTCAGCTCCAGGCGCCCGCCCCGATGGCTCTGCACCGCGGGGCGCGGGCGATCCAGAGGCAGTTCGAGCAAGGGTTGCTCGCCGCCCAGTTGCGCCGTCCAGTAGGCCAGTTGCCGGTCCTTTTCACCGGCCTCCATCCAGTGGCGCTGCCAGAGGGCGTAATCGGCATACTGGATCGGCAGCGCCGGCAACGGCGCCGTCTGCCCTTGGCAGTAACCGATGTAGAGCGCGATCAGTTCATCCACCATGACCTGCATCGACCAGCCATCGGAGACGATGTGGTGCTGGGTCAGGACCAGCACATGGTCATTCTCGGCCACCTGCAACAGGCCGACCCTGAGCAACGGCCCGGCCAGCAGATCGAACAGCTTCCGGGTCTGGGCCTGGACGAAGTCCTGCACGGCCGCATTGATCTGCTGCTGGCTCGCCTGCGCCGGTAGTGCCTGGCGCACCAGTTCCAGGCGCGCCTCGGGGGCGACCACCTGCAGCGCCGTGTCGGCCTCCTCGACGAAATGCGTGCGCAGGCTTTCATGCCGGGCGATCAGGCTGTCGAAGCTGCGCTGCAAGGCCTCGACATTCAGTTTCCCGCGCAGGCGCAGGGCCTTGGGAATGTGATAGGCCGTGCTCTCGGGCGCCAGTTGCCAGAGAAACCACTGGCGTTGCTGGGCATAGGACAGCGGCAGGCGCTCCTGGCTCAGGCGCACCTCGGGAATCGGCAGGTTGGCCGGGGAGATGCCCTGTTCGAGCATCTTCTGCAGGTAGACCTTGCGCTTCTCCAGGGGCAGAAGGATGAAGCCTTTGACAATTTTCAGCGCGGTGGTGTTGTCCATTACACAGCCTCCATTTCGTCGAGCAACAGTTCCAGCGCACTCAGGTCGGCGCCTTGCACCTGGCCGGGCGCCTGTTGCAACTGGCTGACGAACAGCCCCAGGGTGGGAAATTCAAACGCCATCTGCACACTGACCTGGCGCCCAAGCTTGAGCTGGACTCGAGAGACCATCGCGGTTACCAACAAGGAATGCCCACCTAGTTCAAAGAAGTTATCGTTCATGCCCACTTGCTCGACCTCCAGCACCTGGGCCCAGATCGCCGCGACCTGCTGTTCCAGTTCGCTCTGTGGGGCGATGTAGGCCTGCTGCAACAGGCTGGCGTCGGCCTTGGGCAGGGCCTTGCGGTCCAGCTTGCCGTTGGGGCTCAGCGGCAGGGCCTCAAGGAACAGCAGGTGCGCCGGCAGCATGTAGTCCGGCAGTACCTCCTTGAGGGCCGCTTTGAGTTGCTCGCGCACCTGTGCCTGCTGTTCCGGGCTCTCTACCGCCACGCCCGCGGCCGCCACTACGTAGGCCACCAGCTGTGGACCACCGGCCGCCTCCTGGGCCAGCACCACGGCTTCGCGCACCAGTGGCAGCTCCAGCAGCCGCGCTTCGATCTCGCCCATTTCGATGCGGAAACCGCGGATCTTCACCTGGTGGTCGATGCGCCCGGCGTACTCGATCACGCCCTCGGCGTCATAGCGGGCCAGATCGCCGGAGCGGTACAGGCGACCGCCATCGCTGCTGAACGGATCGGGAATGAAACGCTCGGCAGTCAGGCCTGGACGGTCGTGGTAACCCCGGGCCAGCAGCTCGCCCCCGATCATCAGCTCGCCTGTGGCGCCGCTGAGGGTCAGGTTGCCGCTGTTGTCCAGCAAGTAGATGGAGCGGCCCGGCAAGCCCTTGCCCAGCGGCATCTGGCTCGGCAAGGCTTGCCCGTCCTGCAGGTAACGGCTGCAGTCATGGGCGGTAACGCTCACCGTGGCCTCGGTCGGCCCGTAGGTGTTGAGCAGGCAGGCGTGTTTCAGGCCGGCCTTCTTCCACGCCGCCACGCCTTCTGCCGGCATGGCTTCGCCCCCCAGGTTGAGCTGGCGCAGGCGGCCAAAGTCGCGGGGTTCGCGGCTGGCGAAGTCCTTGCCCAGCATGAACCAGTAGGCGGTGCTCAGATCGACGATGCTGATGCCCTGCTCGATCAGCTCGCGGTAGAAGGTTTCGCTGTCCCACAGCGCCTTGCCGCGAATCACCACCGAGGCGCCACAGATCAGCGCCGGGTACAGCTGTTCGACAAAGGCGTCGAAGTTGAAGGTGGAGAACTGCAGGCCACGGTCTGCCGCGCTCATGTTGAAGTAGTCCCGGGAAACCTGGGCGTGCTGGGTCAAGGCGCGGTGGCTGATATCCACACCCTTGGGCCGGCCGGTGGAACCGGAGGTGTACATCACATAGGCCAGGTTGTCGGCCTGGGCCCGCGGCGCTGGATTGTTCAGGGAGTAGCCGTCCAGGCCCTGCTGATCCAGGCACAGGTGGGGTACCTCCACCCCGTCGCGCAGGCGTTCCAGCAGCGGCGACTGGGTCAGCAGCAGCTGGATGCCGCTGTCCTGCATCATGTAGTGCAGGCGCTCCTGGGGGTATTCGGGGTCCAGCGGCACATAGGCGCCACCGGCCTTGAGCACCGCCAGCAGGCCGACAAGCATGTCCAGCCCGCGCTCCACGGCAATGCCCACCCGCACATCCGGGCCCACGCCCTGCTCGATCAACGCATGGGCCAACTGGTTGGCCCGCTGGTTGAACTGGCCATAGCTCAGTTGCTGGCCGGCGCACAGCAGCGCCACGGCATCCGCAGTGCGTGCGGCCTGGGCCTCGATCAACTGCTGGACGCAGAGCGGCGACAGGTCTCGCGCCGGAGTACGGCTGCGTTGCTCCTCGATCAAGCGGCGCTCGGTAGCGCCAGTCAACGCCAACTCGCCGATGCTCGACTGCGGCTGCTCCACCAGCGCCATGAGCACCTGCTCCAGGTAGCCCGCCAGTTGCCGGATGTTCGCCTCGGCGAAATGCTCCAGGGCATAGCTGTAGTCGAACGCCAGGGTCTGCCCCAGGTACACCGACAGGGTCAGCGGGTAGTTGGTCTGCTCATGGTTGGCCGCCATGCCGAAGCTCAACTGCGCCGGTGCACCTTGGGCCAGGGCCTCGGACACCGGGTAGTTCTCGAACACCAGGATATTGTCGAACAGCGCCTCGCCCCCCAGGCCCGCCCAGCGCTGCACGTCGTACAGCGGCGTGTGTTCGAAGTCGCGCAGGGCCAGGTTGCGTTCCTGCACCAGTTGCAGCCAGTCACTGACCGGTATGTCCGGGCGCGGCGCAGCCACGACCGGCAGAGTGTTGATGAACAGGCCGATCTGTTGCTCCACGCCCTTGAGCTCCGCCGGGCGCCCGGACACGGTGGCACCGAACACCACGCTGTCCTGCCCGGTGTAGCGTTGCAGCAGCAACAGCCACGCGGCTTGCACCAGGGTGTTGACCGTGACCTTCTGCTGGCGGGCGAACTCGCTCAAGCGTTGCGTCTGTTGCAGGTCCAGGTGCTGTTGATGGGTGGCGTAGCCCTTGCCGGCCAGGGTCTGGCCACCGCGGCTGATGGCCTGGGCCAGACGGGTTGGCTCATCCAGGACCGCCAGTTGCTGCTTCCAGAAGGTCTCGCTGAGCTGGGCGTCCTGGCGTTGCAGCCAGGCGATGTAGTCGCGGTAGCGCCCGGGCGCATGGCTCGCGAACTGCCCCGCATAGCGCTGCAGCACTTCCCCTAGCAGCCGTGAGTTGCTCCAGCCGTCCATCAGGATGTGGTGGTTGGTGTAGATCAGGTGGTAACGCTGCTCGCCAGTGCGCACCAGGGTCAGGCGCAGCAGGGGCGCGGCCAGCAGGTCGAAACCACGCAGGCGCTCTTCTTCGGCCAAGCCATCCAGGGCGGCCGGCACGGCCTCGTTCGCCCGCCAGTCATGCTCGACAAAGTCCAGGCGGATACGCTTGTGCACCACCTGGATCGGCGCCGGCAGCTCGCCCTGCCAGAGGAAGCCGCTGCGCAGGATGTCATGGCTGTCGATGGCCGCCTGCCAGGCCTGGCGGAAGCGCTCGGGTTCGAGCCCGTCCACATCCACCCGCAGTTGGTTGATGTAGTCGCCCGCGCCCTGCTCGTAGAGGGTGTGGAACAGCATGCCCTGTTGCATCGGCGACAGCGGATAGAGGTCCTCGACCTCGGCCAGGGCCAGTGGCAACTGGTCCAGTTGCTGTTGGTTCAGGCCCGCCAGCGGGAAGTCCGACGGGGTTACCCCACGGTGCTCGGGCTGGCTGCAATGCTCGATCAGCGCCTTGAGTTCCCGGGCGTAGTCATCCGCCAGGTGCTCGATGGTGGCGGTATCGAACATCGCCTGGCTGAAGGTCCAGCCCAGCTTCAATTGGCCGCCATAGACCTGGCCATTGATGCTCAGCCAGTTGCCCAGCGGAGCCTGGGCGCCTTGATCGGCACCCTTGGCTTCGGCGCTGGGGGCAAACCAGGCATCCGGCTCATCGAAGCTGCCATCGAACTGGCCCAGGTAGTTGAAGGTGATGCGTGGCACCGCCAATGCCGCGAGGGTCTGTTGCGCCGCTTCGTCCCCCAGGTAGCGCAGGGCACCAAAGCCGATGCCCTTGTTCGGCACGGCCCGCAGCTGTTCCTTGATGAGCTTGATCGAGTCAGCCAGGGCCGGCTGCGGCGTCAGCTTCACCGGGAATACGCTGGTGAACCAGCCCACGGTGCGGCTCAGGTCGATGCTGTCGAACAGCTCTTCGCGGCCGTGGCCTTCCAGTTGCACCAGGGCGCTGCTGTCGCCGGTCCAGCGGGTGATGACCCGGGCCAGGGCGGTGAGCAGCAGATCGTTGATCTGGGTGCGATAGGCCGCCGGCGCATCCTGCAACAGGCGCTGGGTATAGCTTGGGTCCAGCTCGGTGCTGACACTCCTGGCATCCTTGATCACCACCTGATCCGTTGCCCGGTCGCAGGGCAGGCCCGACTCCACGTCCTGCAACTGCGCCTGCCAGTAACCCAGCTCTTGCTGCAGCGCCGCGCTGCGGGCATAGGCTTGCAACTGGCCGGCCCAGGCCTGGGAAGAGCTGGTCTTGGCCGGCAGCTTGATGGTTTGCCCGGCGGCCTGCTGTACCAGGGCCTGATGCAGGTCCTCCAGCAGCACCCGCCAAGACACCCCGTCCACCACCAGGTGATGGATGGCCAGCAGCAGGCGCTGGGTGCCATCACGCAACGTGAAGAGCACGGCACGCAACAAAGGCCCCTGTTGCAGATCGAGGCTGCGTTGCGCGGTATCGCACAGGGCTTGCAACGAATCTTCAGTGGCGTCGTCCGCCAGCCACAGCAGCGCATCGGCCTGCGTCGCCGCCAACGGTGCCGCAGTCATCTGCCCCAGCGGGGCATAAGTCGCGACCCAGGCTGCGCCTTCTTCGACAAACTTCAGGCGCAGGCCGTCGTGGTGTTCGAGCAAGGCTTGCAAGCCTTGCTGCAGTGCCTCGGCACTCAGAGGCTTC